>NZ_MULM01000037.1:0-6032 GCF_002029345.1 Pseudomonas sp. VI4.1 | reverse complement strand
TGATCAATTGCAGGCTGGCGGCCCCCACCCATCCGAGGCGAGCGTCGCTGTCATTGGGTTTGAGGCCTGCAGCGGGTGCGCTGAATATCTGCCACGCCAGGTAACTCAACCAGGTCACGCCTACCCACTGCATGGTGGATTGCACCATGGGCAGCGCGGTCAACGACGAACCGGCCCCGGTGCCGACCAGCAGCACAATGGTCGCGGCGCTGGCACAGGCGCCGAAGATGATCGGGACCGCAGCCGCCAAGCCATATCGGGCACTGTTGCTCAACACCAGGATATTGGTCGGGCCGGGGGTGATCGAGGCCACGAACGCAAATAACAGGAAGGGCAAGAACGTCGGGAAAGAAGACAACATGGCAGGCAACTCCGTTGAAAATCGTTGAATACGATCTTCACAATTGCCGGGTTACCTGTCTGGAAGATTTGAGCAGCGCTTGCGATACAGTGCGGGCGTCAGGCCGTAGGCGCGCACGAACCAACGGCCCAGATGGCTCTGATCGGCAAACCCCAGGCTCCATGGCCACCGTCGCCGGTTGCTCACCGCGGGCCAGCATTCGACGAGCTGTCGCCAGGCGCAGTTGCACCAGATAGGCGTGGGGTGCGATACCAAAAGCCGCCTTGAACGCGCGGGTCAGGCGGAAGCGATCGACGCCCGTTGCGCTGGCCAGTTGATCGAGGCCGATGTCGTATCGAGCGTTGGCGTGCAGATACTCCCGCGCCTGCTTCGCCACCAGCGGCAGACGTGGATCCTCGCCATAACGCGCCCGCCAGTGCAGATGGCCGGTAAGGCGCTCGAGCAAGCCGTCGAGTGCGGTCTGGCGCACGATCTTCAGCTCGCCCTGATGCAGGGCCTGAAATGCCAGGCTTGTGGCGTGGGCCAGCCGCACGTCAGTGGCCAGGGTATGGGCGAAACTCAAATGACTGTTTTGCGCAGCGTTGTCGAACACCGCACTGAGTTCACGCTGCAACCACTGCGGATCGAGGTACAGCATGCGATAGGTGAAGCCATCCTCGGTCGGTGCTTCGCCGTCATGGATATCACCGGGCTCGAGCAGGAACACCTTGCCCGGCGTGCTTTGATGTTTCGCCCGCCGACAGTGGAACTGCTGAACCCCTTGCTCGGTAACCCCCACCAGATAGCTGTCATGCCAATGCGGGTCGTAGGCGTGGCCCCTGAAATGCGCGCGCAGCGTCTCGATGCCGGTGTCGGCATCCTGGGCCAGGTCGATCCAGTTGTGAGTGGTCATGCTGCACCTGCGAAACGGGTTGCCGAGCTATTGAACGCCGGTGTCGAGGGTGGCGACTAGAACGTTTGTGCACGGATCAGTTGAACAGGCCTGCCGCGATGTTGATCGAGAAGCCGAGAATGGCCGTATTGAACACAAAGCCGATCAGCGACTGTGCCAGCACGATCTTGCGCAACTCCCGGGTCGCCACCCCGACATCCGAGGTCTGCACCGCCACGCCGATGGTGAACGAGAAGTACAGGAAGTCCCAGTAATCGGGGTTCGTCAAACCTTCGGCAAAACGCAGTGCCGGGTCCTTGCCGTTCCAGGTGTAGAACAGTCGTGCGTAGTGCACGCTGAAGATTACCCCGATCAGCAGCCAGGAGCCAATCACGGTCAGGGCAGTGAAGCCGTAGTGCAGCAGCTTGCGGGTGGTTTCCAGGTCCCGGCTGCCGGCCAGCTCGAAAGCGATGGTCGCCAGGCTGGCGATCGCGGCGATGCGCACGACGAACAGCACCAGCCCGGCGTTTTCATCCTCGATCTCGGCGATGCGTTTCACGTCCGGCGCCTTGGCGCGCACGGTGAGCCAGAACATCAGTACCAGGTAAGTCCAGACACCGGCATTCCAGCCGAAGAGGATTTTGCTGATGATCGAATCGGCCGGAGCCAGGATGCCCACGGCAATGCCGAGCGTGGCGGCGGCGGACAGGCGCGGGTGGGTGCGGGCGAGGAGGGGCATGTGTACTCGAAGGGCCAGGGTGTGCAAACACCATAGCACCCTGTAGGAACTGGCTTGCCAGCGAAGGCAGCGTCACAGGCAACAATGATGTTGAATGTGACGGCCCCTTCGCTGGCAAGCCAGCGCCTACAGGGGGATGTGTTGTTGGCTAGATATCGTCAGGGCGCTTGCGCACCAGCTTCATCACCACCACGAAGAACACCGGCACGAACAGCACCGCCAGGGTCGCGGTGATCATCCCGCCGATCACCCCGGTGCCGATGGCTTGCTGGCTCGCCGAACTGGCGCCCGTGGCAATCGCCAGCGGTACCACGCCGAGGATGAACGCCAGTGAGGTCATGACAATCGGCCGCAATCGCAGGCGTGCGGCTTGCAGGGTGGCGTCGATCAGGTCGTGACCTTCGTCGACCAGGCTCTTGGCGAATTCGATGATCAGGATCGCATTCTTCGCCGACAGGCCGATGATGGTGATCAGCCCGACCTTGAAGAACACGTCGTTGGGCATCCCGCGCAGGGTCACGGCCAACACCGCGCCGAGTACGCCGAGCGGCACCACCAGCAACACCGAAGTCGGGATCGACCAGCTTTCATACAACGCCGGCCAGGCACAGGAACACGATCAGCAACGACAACCCGAGCAGGATCGGCGCCTGGCTGCCCGACAGGCGTTCCTGCAGCGACAAGCCGGTCCATTCCTGGCCCAGTCCCGCCGGACCAAGCGCCACCAGCCGCTCGATTTCCACCATGGCTTCACCGGTGCTGTAACCCGGTTTCGGTTCGCCGGAAATACTGATCGCCGGGTAACCGTTGTAACGGGTCAGCTGCGCCGGGCCCTGGGTCCATTTGGCCTGGACGAAGGCCGACAGCGGCACCATGTTTCCAGCGCTGTTGCGCACATGCATGTGCAACAGATCGGCGACCTGGCTGCGCTGATCGCCTTCGGCCTGCACCACCACCCGCTGCATCCGCCCCTGGTTGGGGAAGTCGTTGATGTAGGCCGAACCGACCGCGGTGGACAGCACGCTGCCGATGTCGGCAAAGGACACCCCCAGCGCGTTGGCCTGTTTGCGGTCGACTTCCAGCTGCACCTGCGGCGCTTCAGCCAGGGCGCTTTCGCGGACGTTCATCAGGATCGGGCTTTTTTCGGCGGCCTCGAGCAGTTCAGTGCGCGCCTGCATCAGCGTGGCATGGCCGAGGCCACCACGATCCTGCAGGCGGAACTCGAAACCGCTGGAGGTGCCGAGGCCGTCCACGGGCGGCGGCAGGATGGCGAAGGCCACCGCGTCCTTGATCTGGCTCAATGCGATATTGGCGCTGTCGGCAATTGAACTGGCGGAGTCCTCGCTGCCGCGATCGGACCAGTCCTTGAGCGTGGTGAATGCCAATGCCGCGTTCTGGCCGCTGCCGGAAAAGCTGAAACCGAGAATCACTGTGCTGTCGCCCACCCCGGGTTCAGTGGCGTTGTGCGCTTCGATCTGTTCGACCACCTGCACTGTGCGGTGCTTGCTCGCACCCGGCGGCAGTTGCACGTCGGTGATGGTATAGCCCTGGTCTTCCACCGGCAGGAACGAGGAGGGCAGGCGACTGAAGCAAATCCCCAGGCCGATCAACAGCACGCCGTAGATCAACAGGTAGCGACCGGTGCGCTTCAACGCGTAGGCGACCCAGCCCTGATAACTTACGGTCAGTTGCTCGAAGCGCCGGTTGAACCAGCCAAAGAACCCGCGTTTCTCATGATGCTCGCCTTTGGCGATCGGCTTGAGCAACGTCGCGCAGAGTGCCGGGGTCAAGGTCAGGGCGAGCAACGCCGAGAACAGGATCGAGGTCGCCATCGACAAGGAGAACTGTCGGTAGATCACCCCGACCGAGCCCTGCATGAATGCCATGGGAATGAACACCGCCACCAGCACCAGGGTGATGCCGATGATCGCACCGGTGATCTGCTGCATCGCCTTGCGCGTCGCCTCCTTGGGCGACAGGCCTTCGCTGACCATGATCCGTTCGACGTTTTCCACCACCACAATCGCGTCGTCGACCAGGATGCCGATGGCCAGGACCATGCCGAACATGGTCAGCACGTTGATTGAAAAGCCCAGGGCCAACATGGTCGCGAAGGTGCCCATCAGCGCCACCGGCACCACCAGGGTCGGAATCAGCGTGTAGCGGATGTTTTGCAGGAACAGAAACATCACCGCGAACACCAGCACCATCGCCTCGACGAGGGTGTAGACCACCTTGGTGATCGAGACCTTGACGAAAGGCGAGGTGTCGTACGGGATCTTGTATTCGACATTGGCGGGGAAGTAGCGCGCCAGTTCGTCCATCTTCGCCCGCACCAGGGTCGCGGTGCTCAGGGCATTGGCGCCGGGGGACAATTGCACGCCGACCGCGGTCGATGGCTTGCCGTTCAGGCGGGTGCCGAACTGGTATTCCTGACTGCCGATCTCGACCCGCGCCACATCGCCGATGCGCACAGTGGAGCCGTCGGGGTTGGCCTTGAGCACGATGTCGGCGAATTCTTCCGGGGTCGACAACTGACCCTTGACCAGAATGGTCGCGGTGATTTCCTGGGTGCCGCGGGTCGGCAGGTCGCCGATGCTGCCAGCTGAAATCTGGGCGTTCTGCGCGACGATGGCGGCGTGACGTCGGCCGGGGTCAGGTTGAATCCGATGAGCTTGCGCGGGTCGATCCAGATGCGCATCGCCCGTTCCGCGCCGTACAGCTGGGCCTTGCCAACCCCGTCCAGGCGCTTGATCTCGTTCATCACATTGCGCGCCAGGTAATCGCTGAGCGCCACGTCGTCGAGCTTGCCGTCGCTGGAGGTCAGGGTGATCAGCAGCAGGAAACCGGCGGAGACTTTCTCCACTTGCAAACCCTGCTGGTTGACCGCTTGCGGCAGGCGCGACTCGATGACTTTCAGGCGGTTCTGCACATCGACCTGGGCCATTTCCGGGTTGGTGCCCGGCTGGAAGGTGGCCTTGATCGTCGCACTGCCGAGGCTGCTTTGCGATTCGAAATACAGCAGATGATCGGCGCCGTTGAGCTCTTCCTCGATCAGGCTGACCACGCTTTCGTCCACGGTCTGCGCCGAAGCGCCGGGGTACACGGCGTAGATCACGATCAGCGGCGGGGCGACGTCGGGGTACTGCGCCACCGGCAGCTGCGGAATGGCCAGGGCCCCGGCCAGCAGGATAAACAGGGCGACCACCCAGGCGAACACCGGGCGATCGATAAAGAACTGCGGCATAAAAAAGCGTCCTGCTTACTGACCAGAAGCCTGGGCAAGGGGAAGAGGGGTGTCGTCGATCTGCACTTTCTCGCCGGGCTTGGCGTGTTGCAGGCCTTCAACGACGATGCGGTCGCCGGCCTTGAGGCCGCCGGTGACGATCCAGCGATCATTCTGCACGGGGCCCAGTTCCACCGGCTGTTGGCCGACCCGTTGTTCGGCGTCGAGCAACAGCACCTGGGCGATGCCGGCGCTGTCGCGCTGAATGGCCCGTTGCGGCACGCTGATACCCTGCTCATTGACCGCTTGTTCCAGGCGCACGCGCACGAAACTGCCGGGCAACAGGTCGAGGTCCGGGTTGGGGAACTCGATGCGCAGGATGATCTGGCCGGTGCCCGGGTCGACCGTGATGTCGGTGAACAGCAACTTGCCCGGCAACGGATAGAGGCTGCCGTCGTCCTGGATCAACGTGGCCTTGGCCTGGTCCTGGCCGACCTGCTGCAACTGCCCGGAGCGAAAGGCGCGGCGCAGGTCGTTGAGTTCGCGGGTCGACTGGGTGAGGTCGGCGTGAATCGGGTTGAGCTGTTGGATCAAGGCCAGTGGCGTGGTTTCGTTCTGCCCGACCAGGGCGCCTTCGGTCACCAGCGCGCGGCCGATGCGCCCGGAAATCGGCGCGGTGACGGTGGCGTAGCCCAGGTTCAGTTTCGCCCGCTGCACCGCGGCCTGGTTGGCGGCGACGTCGGCCGCGGTCTGGCGTACGGCCGCCCGGGCGTTGTCGTAGTCCTGGCCGCTGATCGCATTGCCTCGATCAACTGGGCGTAACGGTGCTCCTGCA
>NZ_MULM01000038.1:0-6297 GCF_002029345.1 Pseudomonas sp. VI4.1 | reverse complement strand
GTGCGTATGGGGTTGGACATGGTCAGGCCTTCCTGGTCTGAATGTTGACGAGAGGAAGGGCTTTGCTTCCACCCTGGTCCTGGGGGTTGGAAGCTTTTACGATGGCGGCCAGGGTTTAAATAGGACGTTTCTGATGGGAGTGTAGGAAGCGTCGGTAACGTTGAAACAGCATTCGAGATGCCTATTTCGATAGTGGCGACACCGGCGTCAAAACTGTGCCCCAAAGCCCGGCCGTGCCGGCGCCACCACTGAAAATGAATTGCGCTCCAGCGCCTCGCTCAATCGTCTGCGTCGCGGCAGCGATGGCCAGCCAGGGGGATGCTTTTCCGGGATGGCCTAGCATCGCATCCAGATTGCACAATGCCTGCTTTGGCGTGGCCGGCATGGGGACTTCAGCCAACACGGCCGCGATCGCACCCTCGCGTTGAGCATCAATACCCACCCGCCAGGCTTGTTCGATTGACTTCGCCTCTAGCGGCACCCAATCGAGTGCCTGGCGTGTGGCGTATAGCAGATCATCGGAAGTGGGCTCGCGCTCCTCTTCCGGACGATGGAGGTAGGCGATCGGCGCCAGGGTGGTTTGCGTCAGTCGGTTGCCAAACAGCAAACCGACGGCGACTTCTGCCGTGCCCTCAGGCTGTTCCGGGGCAAACCGCACTGCCACCACCATCAGCAACGCCTGGTCATCGATGCGCTAGTCGAGCCATTGATCCAGCGCGGCCAACCCACTGCCCTCGACGGGTAAAGTCGGCTGACGGATACCGGACTCATGCCATGCCTTTTGCCACACCCGGCGCCACTGGTCCTCAGACAAACCGCTATCGACTTCCAGCAACAGGGCCAGTGGCGTGTTGTCAGGCAATCGCGCCAGGATTGGCGCCAGGTCGGCGAGCACGGGTGCAAGTATGCGCAGCAGTATTCGTTTGAGGTCTGCATCCGTACCGCCTGACAAGCGACTATGACCACACGTCGTCAGGTCCAGCCTGGACGGTTGAGCTTTCAGGGCTTTGGTTGCGCTCAGCAAGGCATCCCGTTGTGCGGTCGGTTGCTCTCCAGGCGCTCGAAGCGCGGTGTACCAGCTCACACCCAACACTTGCTGCGAGCGTCGACCCTGACGAATCTTGCGGATCATGTCTTCTTCCCGCGCTTCATCCCAACCATCGGCAGCAGCGTGTTCGCCGATATGAAACAGCAATCGCCCAAAACCCAGCAAGCACCAACTCAGGATTGGTACGCCTAAGGCCAGGCCCCAGAAATCAAGAGGCTTCTGGTGCAAGGTTCCGTTGCCGAACAGCAAAGTCCCTCCGACTCCCAACAACAAACCCGACAGCAGCAAGCCGAGCCACAACCAGATACGAGGTCCTTCAGGACGTGGCGCGAGAGATGGAACTTTATCCAGTCTGACGGGCATGGTTAGCGCGTTCTTGTTTCAGACAGGCGTGATATCACTGCACAACTGCTGACGCGGAGAAGGCCGTCAAATGTAAGCGGATCAACATTGTCTTTAAACATGCTTCACTCCACCCTAGGAACTCTGCATTTAATCTCACAGGTTCCCATTGTTAATATTAAAAAATCAAAGCCACCGTTGATTGCGGGCATCTTGTCGCGCCTACGATATTGAAAACTATAAAATACTACTCTGCAGTAGCGCATTTGCAGGTCACTTCGTAGATTCCTTATTTTTTCTGGCAGAAAAGGTGATCCGCCAGGCCATCATAAAATATTACTTCGCAGGACATAACTGTTTCACCTATAGGCTGCAGGGGGTCACTCCAATTTCAAAGAGAAGCTTTCCATCTTTGAAGGCACCCTCTTTGACATCCACAGCGGTGTATCCGTCATCAAAGTCTTTCCCAGCTAATTATCAGATTTTTTTCTCTGCTGATACCGTTCCTCTACCGCCAGGAAGCAAATTTTGAATGACAATGCATGACTCATCTGACGAGATCAGGTATCGAACAAAAAGTCTCCCTGCATCACCTGCCCCTACCATGAGTACTCTATTGTAATTGAACTCCGTCACCTAACCCAAGCCAGCGATGAAAATAGTCAGTGCAAAGAAAACGATTATTTTCATTACTATATATACTCCGGCCTTCGCTTAAACCTAACTGCGTCACGCAAAACGCCTATTTCTAAAGGCACTTGTTAACCGCCAACTTCTTCAAATCGTCTTCTTGCAGCCTTTGAAATTTCATAGGGTCCTTAAACCGAAGCAGGTCAAGATATTTCAGGCTAGGTTGCTTGCTGTTATAAAACACCAAAAACCCGTTAACATTGCCGAAATCAAAGCAACCACTAGAAGCTTTAATATATTTGTGAGGCGATGCCCCTATAAGCGAATCCAACGAAGGATAACGATCATAGATCTCAACCTCACCAATTTTTCCTAGAAAAAAATTTGTCGCCTGTGCCTTTTCAACGACAGGACTGGTATCAAATGAAAAAATCGACTCTCGCAACTCATTGGAATAGTCCTGCGCGATTTCGTCATATGTTTCTTCAAGT
This sequence comes from Pseudomonas sp. VI4.1, assembly GCF_002029345.1. Taxonomy (NCBI): domain Bacteria; kingdom Pseudomonadati; phylum Pseudomonadota; class Gammaproteobacteria; order Pseudomonadales; family Pseudomonadaceae; genus Pseudomonas; species Pseudomonas sp. VI4.1. The sequence goes on along the minus strand of NZ_MULM01000038.1, from coordinate 3,786 downwards.
CCCTTATTCAGTCCGCACATGCCGGCAGCGGCCCTAGCGCCATTATAATTATTGCGCACATCAAAATAAGCACAATCAATCAACAGGTTGCCCCCATCAACGATCAAAGTGTAATAGAACTCAAACCTGGAGCTAACATGCAATGCAGCACCCCCATTTATTGTTATCAGCCTACGATAAAAACCATCTTTTTCACCAACCACCCCCCCATAACTTATTTCACTCCCTTTATCACGAAGCATTATGCTTCCCGGCGTTTTACCGACGACTATTTCTGCTGCTGTTGCTTCAAAGCATGCAAGACACAGAAACAACGAAACATACATTAATGTTTTTTCCAAGAGCTTAGTACTCCACAGGCAACCTTGACGTCTTCTTGAGAATCGCTTCAAATTTTTCCGCATAGGAGGCGATCAAAACTTTCGCATCGTTGCCATTTATTATTTTTCTTGCTGACAGGTAGTCTTTCTTGTCTAAAGCCAAATAGTCAGCCAGCTTCTTCCCTGTGAACATTCCCTTACTCATGCCAATGATCATGATAGGTACGGAGTACTCAAATTTTGCTGCAGCGTCTGGATCTAAAACAAAATCATAGGACAACAAATCTGAAAACTTTCGATAATTATTTTTCCATGTTAAATGGACACAACCCCGACCTCTGTATTTATAACCGTCTCCCTCTTGAGTGTTTCCATTTTTTCTGGCTACTTCGCGCAATTCCGGATCCGAAGCAAGAACCGAATCATATTTATTAAAATAGGAAAGGTTTCCAGCTTCTGGCTTCTCGCTGAAAAACTCACCTGTTAAAAAATAATAAGCCTCATGTCTGACGGTTGCCAACATATAAGCAACCTCGTAAATGTTTGTTTTTTGTGGAAATGACTTATAATACTTATTTATAGCGACTACAATCTTCCTTAAGTTTTCTTTTGAGTTTGTAGTAAGGGCATGTGTCCCGGGTGAAAACGACGTATGTGCAAGCTCGTATTGCAGGAGAAATTCTTCCACATAAATTAAATCGCCCGTTTTCGCAAACGTTGCAACCAACCCCACAGGGTGAAAGTAATACACCTCCCCATGCGCCGGAAGCCCAACTTTCGCCGCCACCTCCCCCCACCAACACATCTGCTTGATCCGCTGCTTCTCCGCCAACCAATTCAAATGTGGCGTCGAACCACTGTGGCCAAGTACCTCATCCAGCCGGTCCCACTTGCCCGCCTTGTAGTACCACTCGCTTTCACAATTGACGATCAACTGTGAAATCGACTGCGCATGGGCGGGCAGGCTGATTGCCGTTCGCAGCTCTTCAGCCGTCATCCTGCCATTGCGGTCGGTGTCGATGATGTCGTATAGCCGGGTCTTCAACGGCCCCGTGTCCCCTTCATCCGCCATGGGGCCGAAACGCTCGAGTTGCGCTTCGCTCAGGCGTTTAACCGCGCGCAGAAATGAGGCCATGAACTCCTGAGGGACGTCGTATTCGTCGATGATGTCGTAGCCTTCCCACGACCAAGGGCTGACCCAGGGTGTGACACCGACTTCTTCGCGCACCCAGCCTTTGAGCAGGTGGTTGTCGGCGCCGTGGAGCAGCCCCTCCAGGCGATACCAGTTGCTGACTTTGCGGCTTTCGCTCGCGGTCACCTGGATTTTTCTGTCGGCCGGCAGGCCGTCCAGCACGCGTTTGGGGATTAACAAGTCGGCCGCGCTGAGTGGACTGGCGGCACTCAATACTTTCAGTTGCGCGGCGGTGACATTATTTTGATGAGGCACTACCGCGGTGCCCTTGGCGAGTTTCAGCCAGGTTCTGTCTTTTTCCGGCAGGCGCTGGGCCCAGTCGCGACTGGCCTTGATGAATGAATCGACGTCATCGCCACTGAACACTTCCAGATGCAGTTTCTGTTCCGGCTGCTCCGCACCGCTCTCCTGGTACCGGCCGAGGTGGCCGATCAGTTCCCCGGCCTTGATCGCGACGGGCGTGTCGAGCACCACCACCCGGTCCGGCCCCAGCGGTTTCTGCTCGCCTTGCAACGAGGCGAAATGCACGTACTGGTCAATGCGTTCCAGCTTGCGGTAATAGTCGTCACCACTGAGCGTGAAGCGCGTGCCATCCGGCAGTTCCATGAGTACCTCGCTGTGAAAGCTCGGTTCGGCGTAGACATTGAGCGAGCCCCCGAGCGCCTTGACGTAATAGTCGTCCCCGGCGATGAGCAGCACCTCGGACATGGACACATAGCCGCGCAGCGATCCATCGGCGCTGATCAGATTGGCGGGGCCGAGGCTGTTCTCCAGCTTGCGCATGTCCCCCTTGCCACTGACGGTCACCTCGGCGCCCCGTGGCAAGAGGTCAATCACCTTGCCGTTCCGGTCCTGGGTGCGCACGTTCAGGCCACGCAGCTCAAGATTTCCCGGGCGGACGTCTTTCACCGTTTGTTTGACGCGGCGGACCGGACTCTCGGGCCAGAACGCCGGACGAGTGAGGGTGGGGTCCTCGTGGTACACCGACCAGTCTTGCAGGTGCATGTACAGGCTGTAGAAGGTCAGGCTGGGCGGTGTGTCCGGGCTGCCTTTGATCTTCGGTGGCTGAAGATAGTGGCGGACCAGCACGAAATTGCGCGAGAACGGCTTTTCTACGGTTTTTTTATTGATGGAATAAGCCGTGGTCGGCGCCTGCGTGTCGATGCGGTACGCCACCACTTCGCCGTCGGCCAGGCAGTGCACGCTGGATTGATCCAGAGCGCCGGCGGTGCCGCTGTCGAAATGTATGCCGCCGTGAAACAGGCCGCTGCGGCCGAGGGGGTAATAGCCCGCTGCGGCTTTGGCCATATGGGTCAGTTGCAACAACGGGTTGCGTGTGTCCTTGGAGGGATCTTTGTCTTTGAACGGGTGGCTCCAGTTTTTCAGTGGCTGCAATCCATCGGCGCCTGGCTCTGGCGAAGTGTCCGCCACAACCGTCGATAAGGCGGGAGCGGGTCGGATGGGAGTCACGAACTCGGCAGATCGTGAGTGCCGACCGAACGACGACTCGGTACCAAATAGCCAAACGAGAAAATCGCGCATCGTGTGCTTCACTCCTTGGGTCTTGTAGGAATCAGGCAGAGAAATCCGAGAGCTCCACGGACTCGGCTTTGTGCTCGGACAATTGAGCCAGCGGCGGTATTTCCAGCGATTGCTGGGCTGCACCGCTGTAGTCGAACTGCGCCGACTTGATTTTGAAGTCACCCGCCGTGCCGCATTCGATGCTGGAAGGGTCGAGGGTGATGTAGCTGCCACCGGCATTGAGGGTGATTTTCTTCTTGGCGGTGATGTGGATTTCGTCTTCGGTGCTGGTGATCGCCAGGCCGTGACGGGCCATCAGTTCGAGCGAGTCGTTTTGCGCTTGCACGCTTACCGGCCCTTGGTTGGCGATCAGCTTGATGCCCAGTTTGCGCACGAACAGGCTGAGTCCCTGCCCCACTCCGATGAACAAGCGCTTGACCACACTGAGGTCGGCTTCGCCACCGGCGTTGAGCATCAGGTTGTTTTGCGCCGCTAACTGGAGATGCTTGCCGCTGGTGAGGGCGATGCCCTCAGGCGCGCTGAGGAGTACTACGGCGGCTTTGAGCTCTTCGAGTTGTTGGCGCACGAATGCCATTTGTGCCTGCACATCCGCGGGATCTGCGTTAGCGGCCTGGGCATCGACGGAGAGCGATTGCAGTTGCTCGCCCGCCTGCTGCAGGCGGCCGGTTGCCGCGCTCATTTCCAGGACTTGCCCCTGCGCCAGGGCCTGCTCATCGGCACTGATAAACAACC
>NZ_MULM01000039.1:0-6637 GCF_002029345.1 Pseudomonas sp. VI4.1 | reverse complement strand
TCCTACAGGATCACGCGAACCTTTGTAGGAGCTGGCTTGCCAGCGAAGAGGCCCTATCCGACGATAGAGATCTGCGGTACTAGTGATAATTCCATGACCACCACGCCACTCCCCTGCTACCACTGCGCCCTGCCCGTCCCGGCCGGCAGCCGCTTCACCGCTGCCGTCCTCGGTGAAACCCGCGAGTTCTGCTGCCCGGGCTGCCAGGCCGTGGCCGAGGCGATTGTCGCCGGGGGCCTTGAAAGCTATTACCAGCATCGCAGCGAAGCCTCGGCCAACCCCGAAGCCTTGCCCGTACAACTGGTGGACGAGCTGGCGTTGTACGACCGTGCCGACGTGCAACAACCCTTCGTTCGCCACGAAGGCGACCTCGCCGAAACCACGTTGTTGATGGAAGGCATCAGCTGCGCCGCCTGCGGCTGGCTGATCGAGAAACACCTGCGTGGCTTGCCGGCGGTGGCCGAAGCGCGCCTCAACCTGTCCAACCATCGCCTGCACGTGCGCTGGGCCGACGCGCAATTGCCCCTGAGCCGGGTGCTGCACGAATTGCGCCACATCGGTTACGTCGCACACCCCTATCAAGCCGACCGCGCCAGCGAACAACTGGCCAGTGAAAACCGCCTGGCCCTGCGCCAGCTCGGGGTCGCCGGACTGCTGTGGTTCCAGGCGATGATGGCGACCATGGCCACCTGGCCGGAATTCAATATCGACCTCAGCCCCGAGCTGCACACCATCCTGCGCTGGGTCGCGCTGTTCCTCACCACGCCGATCGTGTTCTACAGCTGTGCGCCCTTCTTCAAGGGCGCCATGCGCGACCTGCGCACCCGGCACCTGACCATGGACGTTTCGGTGTCGCTGGCGATCGGCAGCGCCTACATCGCCGGGATCTGGACCTCGATCACCGGGGTCGGCGAACTGTATTTCGATGCCGTCGGCATGTTTGCGCTGTTCCTGCTGGCCGGGCGCTACCTGGAACGTCGCGCCCGGGAGCGAACCGCCGCCGCCACCGCGCAGCTGGTCAATCTATTGCCCGCCTCTTGCCTGCGCCTGAGTGCCGACGGCCAGAGCGAACGGATCCTGCTCAGCGAACTGCGCGTGGGCGATCATGTGCTGGTGCATCCCGGTGCGATCCTCCCGGCCGATGGCAAGATCCTCGACGGCCAGTCGAGCATCGACGAATCCCTGCTCACCGGCGAATACCTGCCGCAGTCTCGCCTGCCGGGCGATGCAGTCACCGCTGGCACCTTGAACGTCGAGGGCGCGTTGACCGTGCAAGTGCTGGCGCTCGGCCAGGACACCCGATTGTCCGCCATCGTCCGCCTGCTGGAGCGTGCCCAGGCCGAAAAGCCGCGACTGGCGGAAATTGCCGACCGCGCCGCGCAGTGGTTCCTGCTGCTGTCGCTGATTGCCGCCGCCGTCATCGGCCTGGTCTGGTGGCAACTGGATGCGTCACGGGCGTTCTGGATCGTGCTGGCGATGCTGGTCGCGACCTGCCCGTGCGCCTTGTCCCTGGCTACGCCGACCGCCCTCACCGCCGCCACCGGAACCCTGCACAAACTGGGGTTGTTGTTGACTCGCGGTCATGTGCTGGAGGGCCTGAACCAGATCGACACGGTGATTTTCGACAAGACCGGCACCCTCACCGAAGGCCGCCTGGCGCTGCGCTCGATCCGCCCGCTCGGCGCGCTCGACAGCGATCAATGCCTGAGTCTCGCCGCCGCCCTGGAAAACCGCTCCGAACACCCGATCGCCCGGGCATTCGGCCGGGCGCCGCTGGCCGCTGAAGAGGTCCACAGCACGCCAGGCCTGGGCCTCGAAGGATTGGTCGGCGAGCAACGCCTGCGCATCGGCCAGCCGGGGTTTGTCTGCGAACTCAGTGGTGCCGGCGCGCCATCGATGCCCGATGAACCCGGTCAATGGCTGCTGCTCGGCGACAGCCTGGGGCCCCTGGCGTGGTTCGTCCTCGACGATCGTCTGCGCAGCGACGCCCCCGCCCTGCTCGCCGCGTGCAAGGCCCGCGGCTGGCGCACGCTGCTGTTGTCCGGCGACAGCTCGCCGATGGTGGCCAGCGTGGCCGCTGAACTGGGCATCGACGAAGCCCGGGGCGGCATGCGTCCGGACGATAAATTGCAGGTCTTGCAACAATTGCACAAGGAAGGTCGCAAGGTGTTGATGCTCGGTGACGGGGTCAACGACGTGCCGGTGCTGGCCGCCGCCGACATCAGCGAGGCGATGGGTTCGGCGACGGACCTGGCCAAGACCAGTGCCGATGCGGTGTTGCTGTCCAACCGGCTCGACGCACTGGTGCAAGCCTTCAGCCTGGCCCGGCGCACCCGCCGGGTCATCATCGAGAACCTGCTGTGGGCGGGGCTGTACAATGGCCTCATGTTACCCTTCGCCGCCCTCGGCTGGATCACCCCGGTATGGGCCGCGGTGGGCATGTCCATCAGTTCGTTGACCGTGGTGATGAACGCCCTGCGCCTGACTCGCCTGCCGAGCGCGCCTGCCGCCGGCGCCACGCCACAAACCCGCCCGCTGCCGGCCTGAGCCGCGCGGGCATGGAGTGACCCATGCCAGCTCTCTACGTGATGATCCCGGCCGCGCTGCTGATTGTGGCCATCGCAATCTACATTTTCTTCTGGGCAGTCGACAGCGGTCAGTACGACGACCTGGACGGCCCGGCCCACAGCATCCTGTTCGACGATCAGGACCCGAATCACCAGGCGGCGGTCGACGAGGCCAGCGGCCATCCGGCCAAACCGGACGACCAGGCGCCTCCGCATGCTTGAGTTGGCGCCCCTGCTGGTGTCTGCCGTCATTCTCGGCCTGCTCGGTGGCGGTCATTGCCTGGGGATGTGCGGCGGCTTGATGGGCGCGCTGACCCTGGCGATTCCCCAGGAGCAGCGCAGCCGGCGCTTTCGGTTGCTGCTGGCCTATAACCTGGGACGAATTCTCAGCTATGCCGCGGCCGGCCTGCTGATCGGACTGGCCGGGTGGGCGGTGGCCAACAGCCCGGCCGCGATGTTCATGCGCATCATCGCCGGGTTATTGCTGATCGCCATGGGCCTGTACCTGGCCGGTTGGTGGAGCGGCCTGACCCGCATCGAAAGCCTCGGTCGCGGCCTCTGGCGGCACATCCAGCCGGTTGCCACCAAACTGCTGCCAGTGTCGAGCCTGCCCCGCGCGTTGCTGCTGGGGGCGCTCTGGGGCTGGCTGCCGTGCGGTCTGGTCTACAGCACGCTGCTGTGGTCGCGAGCCAGGGCAATGCGCTGGACAGTGCATTGCTGATGCTCGCGTTCGGCCTGGGCACCTGGCCGGTGCTGCTGGCCACGGGGCTGGCGGCCGAGCGGGTTACGGCGCTGCTGCGCAAGCGCAGCGTGCGCATGACGGGGGGGTTGCTGGTGATGCTGTTTGGCATCTGGACCTTGCCGGGGCCGCATCAGCATTGGCTGATGGGGCATTAGATCGGCGGCACGCCCATCGCGAGCAAGCTCGCTCCCACAGGATTTTGCATTGCCTCAATTCTGTGTTCCAAACCAAGGTCCTGTGGGAGCGGGCTTGCCCGCGATGGGGCCCTCACTGCGAACACACCGACGACCTTTGATGCAAATCAAGATGCCCCTGCGCCCCGCCCCCTAGACTCGCCAACACAGCCAGCCTATCCGGGGGAATGCCCGCATGATGCTCGACGCCATTCGTTGGGACACCGATCTGATCCGCCGTTATGACCTGGCGGGACCGCGCTACACCTCGTATCCGACCGCCCTGCAGTTCGACGGGCATGTCGGCAGCTTCGACCTGTTCCATGCCCTGCGTGACAGCCGCAAGGCCCAGCGACCGTTGTCGCTTTACGTGCATGTGCCCTTCTGCGCGAACGTTTGCTACTACTGCGCCTGCAACAAAGTCATCACCAAGGACCGCGGACGGGCCTTGCCCTACTTGCAGCGTCTGGAACAGGAAATCCAGCTGATCGGCTGCCACCTCGACCCGGCACAGACAGTCGAGCAGTTGCATTTCGGTGGCGGCACACCGACGTTCCTCAGCCACGACGAACTGCGCCAGTTGATGGCCCGCTTACGCAAAAGCTTCAACCTGCTGGACGATGATTCCGGCGACTATGGCATCGAGATCGACCCTCGCGAAGCCGATTGGTCGACCATGGGCCTGCTCCGTGAACTGGGCTTCAATCGGGTCAGCATCGGCTTGCAAGACCTCGATCCGGCGGTGCAACGGGCGGTGAATCGCCTGCAAAGCCTGGAAGAGACCCGCGCGGTGATCGACGCCGCCCGCACCCTGCAATTTCGCTCGATCAACATTGACCTGATCTACGGCTTGCCGAAACAGACGCCCGACAGATTCGCGCACACGGTCGACGAAGTCATCGCGCTGCAACCCGACCGGCTGTCGGTGTTCAACTATGCGCACCTGCCGGAACGCTTCATGCCCCAGCGGCGCATCAACAGCGACGAACTGCCGACGCCGGCGCAGAAACTGGAGATGCTCCAGGGCACCATCCAACAACTGACCGCGGCCGGTTACCGCTACATCGGCATGGATCACTTCGCGCTGCCCGACGACGAACTGGCGATAGCCCAGGAAGAATCGACCCTGCAACGCAACTTCCAGGGCTACACCACCCACGGTCACTGCGACCTGATCGGCCTGGGCGTTTCGGCCATCAGCCAGATCGGCGACCTGTACTGCCAGAACAGCAGCGACCTGACTCAGTATCAGAACGCGCTGGCCTCCTTGCAACCGGCGACCAGTCGGGGCTTGCTGTGCAACGCCGACGACCGCCTGCGTCGCGCCGTCATCCAACAATTGATTTGCCACTTCAACCTGGAGTTTGCCCAGATCGAACACGCCTTCAACATCGATTTTCGCGGCTATTTCGCCGAACTTTGGCCGCAACTGCAGAGCATGGCCGCCGACGGCCTGATCGAACTCGATAATGAAAAAATCAGCGTACTGCCCGCAGGACGGTTGCTGGTGCGTTCTGTGTGCATGGTGTTCGACGCCTACTTGGGCGAGCAAAATCGCCAGCGTTTTTCACGAGTGATCTAGGGGGCATTGAGAACGCCCCCGAGACCCTGCGTCAAAATCGCCAGGCGCTGGCCTGAATGTCCTCCCGTGAGTTACCCTTACGGCTTATGTGTGTTTTTTCCCACAAGGATTGAAGAAATGTCCGAGCCAGTAAAACTGCGCGCTCATAGCCAGGCCCATTGCAAGGATTGCAGCCTGGCCCCCCTCTGCCTGCCACTTTCTCTGAATCTGGAAGACATGGATGCGCTGGACGAAATCGTCAAACGTGGCCGCCCGCTGAAAAAAGGCGAGTTCCTGTTCCGTCAGGGCGACACGTTCGATTCCGTTTATGCAGTTCGCGCTGGCGCGTTGAAGACCTTCAGCCTGAGCGATGGCGGTGAAGAGCAGCTCACCGGTTTCCATTTGCCGAGTGAGCTGGTCGGCTTGTCGGGCATGGACACCGAAAAACACCCGGTCTCGGCGCAAGCCCTGGAAACCACCTCGGTCTGTGAAATTCCTTTCGAGCGCCTCGACGAGCTGGCGCTGCAACTGCCCCAACTGCGCCGCCAGTTGATGCGCGTCATGAGCCGCGAGATTCGCGACGATCAGCAAATGATGTTGCTGTTGTCGAAGAAAACCGCCGATGAGCGTATTGCGACGTTCCTGGTCAACCTCTCGGCCCGCTTTCGCGCCCGGGGTTTCTCGGCCAACCAGTTCCGCCTGAGCATGTCGCGCAACGAGATCGGCAATTATCTGGGGCTGGCGGTGGAAACCGTGTCCCGGGTGTTCACGCGCTTCCAGCAAAACGAACTGATCGCCGCCGAAGGCAAGGAAATTCATATCCTCGACCCGATCCAGCTGTGCGCCCTGGCCGGCGGCTCGCTCGAAGGCTGACGGCAACCCTTGCGGCTGAGCGAAAGGGCTCAGCCGCCGTTATACTGCACCGTTTGCAGCCTGCCAGGATTCTTCGACCATGGCCTTCGACGCCTTCGACATCAAATCCCTGATCCGCCCCGTGATCGACTTCCCCAAGCCGGGCGTGATCTTTCGCGACATCACCCCGTTGTTCCAGTCGCCCAAGGCCCTGCGCCTGGTGATGGACAGCTTCGCTCACCGTTATGTAGAAGCCGACTTCACCCATATCGGGGCGATGGACGCCCGGGGTTTTCTGATCGGTTCGGTACTGGCCTATCAGTTGAACAAGCCGCTGGTGTTGTTCCGCAAGCAAGGCAAGCTGCCGGCCGACGTGCTGGCCGAGGGGTATGCGACCGAGTACGGCGAAGCCTTCCTCGAAGTCCACGCCGACAGCCTGTGTGAAGGCGATTCGGTGGTGATGTTCGATGACTTGATAGCCACCGGCGGCACGCTGATTGCGGCGGCGAACCTGATTCGGCGCATGGGTGCGCGGGTGCATGAGGCGGCGGCGATTATTGATTTGCCGGAGCTGGGTGGGGCGCAGCGGTTGGAAGATATGGGGATTCCGACGTTTTGCCTGACGCAGTTTGCGTTGAGCGATAAGTAACGCGTTGCCTTCGTGGACGCCTTCGCTGGCAAGCCAGCTCCTACAGGGATCAAAGGTGTTCACAGATTTTGCGTACACCAATGGCCCCTGTAG
>NZ_MULM01000040.1:0-6939 GCF_002029345.1 Pseudomonas sp. VI4.1 | reverse complement strand
CATGCCGCGTTCGGTGGCTACAAGAAGTCCGGCGTCGGCCGTGAAACCCACAAGATGATGCTTGATCACTATCAGCAGACCAAAAACCTGCTGGTGAGCTACGACATCAATCCGCTGGGCTTCTTCTAACCTCCGCAAGAACACCACAAAACCCTTGTAGGAGCAGCCGGTCGACGCTCGATTGCTCGCGATGGACGTCAACGATGACGGGGGCCGCCTGGATGTACGCGGCGCCCTCACGTCCTTCGCGAGCAAGCTCGCTCCTACATTTTTGCACCGCGTATCGCTGGGGGAACGCGCCTGTTCGGGTCAAGTCATCCTGCAAGATTGCCACCGAGGAATACGAAGGGTCAGGCCCGCAAAACCCTCAAAGCAACCGTTCAATGGCAGAATCTCCTGAATTTGATCGTTTTGGAGACCACCATGCTTGGAGCATTTGAACGAAGGCTCGACCCCTTTCCGCCTGACGAGGTACCACCGCCACCCGCGGGCCTGGCTCGGTTCCTGTGGGCGTGCACACGGGGCGCCCGCGGCTATATTCTTGCGTTTGCGCTGCTGAGTGCCGCTGTGTCGATCTACGAAGCGTGGCTGTTTGCTTTCCTCGGCCAGGTGGTGGATCTACTCTCGACCTGGAAGGCCGGCGGTGATGCGGCGGCGCAGGAAAGCCGGGTGTTGTGGGGCATGGGCATCGTCATGGTCACCAGTGTCGCACTGGTGGCGTTGCGCAGCATGGTGCAGCACCAGATATTGGCGATCAACCTGCCGTTGCGGCTGCGTTGGGACTTCCACCGTTTGATGCTGCGGCAAAGCCTTTCGTTCTTTTCCGATGAGTTTTCCGGCCGGGTCACCACCAAGGTGATGCAGACGGCGCTGGCCGTGCGCGACGTGCTGTTCACCCTGATTGAGATTGCACCCGGGATCGGGGTGTATTTCATCGCGATCATTGCACTGGCCGGCGGCTTCGCACTGAAACTGATGCTGCCTTTCATTGCCTGGATCCTGTTGTTCGGGCTGGCCATGCGCTACTTCGTACCCCGCTTGGGGAAAGTGGGCCAGGAACAGGCCAATGCACGCTCCTCGATGACCGGACGTATCTCGGACGCCTACACCAACATCACGACAGTGAAGCTGTTCTCCCACTCCAATCGTGAAGCGCACTTCGCGCGTGCAGCCATGGAGGATTTCAAGCAGACCGGCTTTCGCCAGATGCGCCTCGTAAGCCAGTTCGAGATCGTCAACCAGGCATTGGTGGTGGCCTTGATCATGGCTGCAGGTGGTTATGCCCTATGGCTATGGCACCAAGGTGAGGTCGGCGCGGGTGCCGTGGCGGCAATCACCGCCATGGCGTTGCGTATCAATGGCATGTCGCACTGGATCATGTGGCAAATGACCTCGCTGTTCGAGAGCATCGGCACCGTGCAGGATGGCATGGCAACACTGACCCGCGGCCCCAAGGTGCAGGATGCGCCGGACGCGGGTGTGCTGGTGACCTCCGGCGGGGCGGTCACCTTCGACAATGTCCGCTTCAACTACGGCGGCGAACGCCAGGTGCTCGATGGCCTGAGCCTGAACATTCGCCCGGGCGAAAAAATCGGCCTGGTTGGCCGCTCTGGCGCGGGCAAATCCACGCTGATCAACCTGCTGCTGCGCTTCTACGACGTCGACAGCGGGCAGATTCGCATTGACGGGCAAGACATCGCGCACGTCACGCAAGATAGCTTGCGCAGCGCATCGGCATGGTCACCCAGGATACTTCCCTGTTGCACCGTTCCATTCGCGACAACATCGCCTACGGCCGCCCCGATGCGAGCGACGCGCAAATCCGCAGTGCCGCGGCCAGCGCCCAGGCCGATGAGTTCATCAGCCAACTGAGTGACCGACAAGGCCACAGCGGCTACGACACCCTGGTCGGCGAGCGCGGCATCAAGCTGTCGGGCGGCCAGCGCCAGCGCGTCGCGATTGCCCGGGTGATGCTCAAGAACGCCCCGATCCTGCTACTTGACGAGGCGACCAGCGCGCTGGATTCGGAAGTCGAAGTGGCCATTCAGGAAAGCCTCGATGAAATGATGCAGGGCAAGACCGTGATCGCTATCGCCCATCGGCTGTCCACGATTGCGGCCATGGATCGACTGATTGTCATGGATGACGGACGCATCGTCGAACAGGGCACCCACACCGAATTGCTTGCAAAAAACGGCATCTATGCGCGGCTGTGGCACCACCAGAGCGGCGGATTTCTGGGTGAGGACCGGGGGGTGGCCGAGGTCATGGATCAGGTATGAGCGTGAACGGCCCGGGGAATTACCCCCGGGCAACGTCAAGTAGGCGATTGATGAGCTATACCCACTAATCTCCCATTGCAGTTCTTCAACCCGGGACGTTGGCAATGAAACGCAGAAACTCACTTGCAGCGCTAATGGTCTGCGCCAGCCTCTTCGGCTGCTCCACTTCATCAGACCATGGCGTGAGTATTCCTCTGGTTGCCACCCGGCAGAACGCCGGTCAGATCGGCAACGTAACCTTGACTAGCTGGAGCGATAATCAAACCGGATTCATTTTCTTCATCAGTGGTGTTCCAGGCGGAACGTCCCTGCCCTTGCGCCTCTATACCTTCATCAATAAAGGCACCTGCCAGCAGCCCGGGCCCGTCGCCTACGCAATGAACGATCGTGTCAACACCGAACGCCAAGCCATACGCGGCTGGGCGTTCTCGAGAGGCGCACCTGTCGCACTGCCGGTCCTGCTGTCCGGTGAGTACTCCGTCGTCGTGCGCAGTGCACCGGACAGTGGCAACATCGATATTTTTTGCGCCGATCTCCGGCAAGGCGGCTCGGTGAATTAACCGCGCCCTCCCTGGCGCGGGCAAGTCCGCTTGGTCGTTCGCAAAGACCTCACTGCGCCAACTGCAACCGGCTTCGGCCGAGGCGCGACAAGCCGCCCTGCAAGACAAACGCAACCACCACCGTCGCCGGTGCGGAAAAGCTGCTCAGGCTGCCACCACAGAACATCAGTAACAGTCCCAGCGCAGTGGCGCCGAACCAGGCCGTCAAGCCCGCCGGATGGAACGCTGTCACCCGTTCGAGCGTCGCTGCATCGCAGCGCCCGTAGAGGATCTGCGCCAATGCCACACCGACCCAGGCCACGACGAAGATGCCCTGATACGCCAACGCTTTGAGCAGGTAGGCAAACACATCGGCGAGCATCAGGCCGTAGACGATCAACCCGACCGCCAAGGCCCACATCGCGTACGAACCGCGCAGGCCAAAACGTGCGAAGAACGCCTGCATGTTCAGCGTGGCCAGATAGTAATTGGCCGTGTTGATCCGGGTTTGCGTGGCCCAGACAAACAACAATCCCCACAAGCCCATCAGTTGCAAAATCGCCATCACCACCGACACTTCGTTCAGCGCCCCGTCATGGGGAATGCTGCTGACCAGATAGATGCCTGCCGCGCCGTTGAGCAGGAACGTCACCGCGTAGAACGGCATGCCGAAGTTCCAGCGCCCGTGATACCCCGCGTCTTCAGGTTTGCCGAAACGGGCATAGTCGAAGGTGAACAGCATCAGCACCCAGACACCCATGTAGGCCACAAAGCAATCCCACCAGCCAAATACGCTGGGTGTGGCCGGGCCGAAATCCAGCCATTGCGGCTGGTAGCCATAACGGCTGATCGACAGCCCCACCGCCACCAACAGGCCCCCCAGGTACACCGGCAGCAACACGCCGTTGAGCTTGTCCAGCCAGTGCTGCACGGTGCCCAGGATCATTGGCACGCTGTACAACACCACCAATAGCGCGGCCAACGGATAGACCAGTTCCGGGTAGAGGTGGTTGAGCGCCACGGCGATCACCGAACCCTCGAACACCGCGTAATAGATCGCCGTGGAAAAGAAGATCAAGGTCGCCAGGCAAGCGCCGGTGCTGCCGAACAACAGCCTTGAAAACAATGCCACCGACAACCCGCTGCGGATCGCGAAACGGCTGAGCACACTGTTGACCAGCCCGTAGCTGATCACCGACAACAGCATCCCGATCAGCGCATTGCGGGCACCGTAAGACAGGGCCAGTGACGCGCCGACCACGATGTAAAACATCGCGCTGCACACCGCCCACCAGGCCATGGTCAGCGACAAGCGGCCCATGCGCGCTTCGGCGGGAACGGGGTGATGGGCAGGGTCTTGCCCGGTTTGACTCGATTGCGATAAAGCAGCCATATGCGTGAACTCCAGAACCAGTCATAGGTTGAAGCGCGGGCAGCCGTCACCGCACCGAAGTGCGGCGTGGGCTTACCGTTTGGCATGACCCGCGCGATGCGGCGGGCAGCATCAGGAAGGGAACAGCTTGCTCAGGCAGCTGAGTTTTTTCTTATAGGATCGTCGCGCTTCCAGCGCCTCATCCAGGGTGACCGCCTGGAAGCGGGCCTTCTGGTTGGGTTGCATCTGGCCGATCAGGTCGAGGTCGGCGCTGATCACCGTGCCAATCATGGCGTAGCCGCCGCCGGACACCGCGTCGCGGTGCAACACGATAGGTTCAAGCCCGGCCGGCACCTGGATCGAGCCGATCGGGTAGCAACTGTCGACGATATTCGACGGATCCGAACCGGCACCGAACGGTTGTTCACGGGGCTGGAAAGTCAGTGCTCTGCCGCCCTTGAAGCGATAGCCGATGCGGTCAGCTTCCGAACCGACCGTCCAAGGCTCGGCGAAAAAGCTCTTCGCCGCACTGGAGGTCAGTCGCTCGTAATACAGACCCGGCACCACGCGCAGGGTGATTTCGCCACCCAATGATTGCCGCAAAGCCATGGGCAAACTGGCCCCGGCACGGCTTTTACCGCTGGCGATACCGACGGGCAGTTCATCGCCGGCCACCAGCCTGCGCCCCTGAAAACCACCGAGTGCGCCCAACGCATAGGTGGAGCGACTGCCCAGCACCACCGGCACATCAATGCCACCGGCTACCGCCAGATAGGCCCGCGCGCCGGCCTTGGGGAAGTCAAAGCGCAGCACTTGCCCGGCCTTTACCGAGAATGCCGTGTCGTGGTGCATTTCCACACCATCGACTCGGGGCGTCATGTGCGCACCGCACACCGCCACCAATGCATCCTCCTGAAATTCCAGCTCCGGCCCCAACAGCGTGCATTCCAGCGCTGCCGCCCCTGCCGGGTTGCCGACCAGTTGATTGGCCGCGCTCAGGGCGTATTGGTCAAGCGCACCCGAGGGTGGAATGCCGAGGTGGTAGTAACCTTCGCGGCCCAGATCCTGTACCGACGTGGCGAGACCGGGTTTGAGTACCTTGATCATGCCAGCACCTCCTGCAACGACTTGGGATAGCCAACGGGGTCGGCCAGGAACGCGTCCAGCGAGAATTCCACCGGACGAATCCGCAGATCGAAGCGCCCCGCTTCCACTTCGGCGATGGCCTGGTCATAGGCTTCGCGGTCCATCGGTTTGAACTGGACGATGTCGCCCGGACGGAAAAACACCATGTGCTCTTTCAGGTACGCCAGGGTTTGCTGTGGGTCGTAGATCGGTGCCGGCGTGACACCAAACATCTGATAACCACCAGCGCCGCGCACCGAGTAGATGCAACCGAAGCAACCGCCGTGGCCGAGGGTCAGCTTCGGGGTGTCGGTACGGGGTCGCAGGTACTTGGGCACCTGCAGTTGACGCTCGCGCTCGACCATCTGGAACATGAACGGCAGGCCCGCGACGAAGCCGACCATCGAAACAAACCACGGCGCGCCACTGTGGGCAGCGATGAAGGCTTCGACGTCCGCCAGGCCGTTGATGCGCGCGGCGTACTCCAGGTCCGTGGCGCTCGGGTCCTGATGACGGTCGCGAAAACGCATCAGGGTTTCATGGGTCCAGGGATCGTTATAGAGCACCGGAATCTCGATGATCCGCGTCTGCAACGTGCGTTCGGCGACCGCGCCGGCCTCGGCGATTTTCACCGCTTCCAGCAGGTCGAAAGGCGCAATGCGATCCGGGTCGAACCGGATCTGGAACGAGGCATTGGCCAGGCACACATCAAGCACGCCATCCAGCGCCAGACGCTCCACCGCGCGGGTGACCGCCAGGCCTTTGAAGAAGGCTTCAAGGGACATGCTGTCGCTGACTTCGGCAAACAAATGTTCGTCGGCGCCAAAGCTGTAGCGGATAGGCTGACTCATGCTTCACCTCCGCTGCGGCGCTCGGCCAGCCAGGTTTCCAGGGTGCCGGTGTGGAAGTCGGCGCTGTGCAGCCACGGTTGTTCCAGCAATTCGCCATGCAGCGCCAAGGTGCTGGCCATGCCGGTGAGTGTGGTCTGTTCCACCGCCGTGCGCGCGCGGGCCAAGGCTTCGGCACGGTCGCGACGTGAACGATCAGCTTGGCCAACAGCGAGTCATAATACGGCGGCACGCGATAGCCTTGATAGAGGTGGGTGTCGACACGCACCCCCTGCCCTTGCGGCCAGACCAGCGCCTCGACCTGGCCTGGGCTCGGGAAGAAGTCCCGCGCCGGATCTTCAGCGTTCAGGCGCATTTGCAGCGCGGCGCCGTTGAGCCGGATGTCACTTTGCTTGAAGCCCAGCGGCTCGCCACCGGCGATGCGCAACATCGCCTGGACCAGATCGATCCCGGTGATCAGCTCGCAGACCGGGTGTTCCACCTGAATCCGCGTGTTCATCTCGATGAAGAAAAACTCACCCGTCGCATCGTCATACAGGTACTCCAGCGTCCCGGCACCCTTGTAGCCCAGGGACTCGGTGAGGCGTACCGCGCTGGCGCAGAGCGTCTCGCGTTGTTGCTGGCTGAGTACCGGCGACGGCGCTTCTTCAAAAATCTTCTGGCGCCGACGTTGCAGCGAACACTCGCGCTCGAACAAGTGCCACGGCGTGCACGCCGTCGCCCAACACTTGCACTTCGATGTGCCGGGCCTTGCTGATCAAACCGCTCCAGGT
>NZ_MULM01000041.1:0-7034 GCF_002029345.1 Pseudomonas sp. VI4.1 | reverse complement strand
CCGGCGAAGGCGATTTCTGATGACGCCTTCGCCGGCAAGCCGGGCTCCTACAGGGAGGTGGCGCGTCAAAGACATCCCAGGCGAACGCTGTCCTTGTGCGCAATTCCATAAAAACAATAAAAGCCTGCTCAGAGATCGACTGCCATGGCCGCACCCGCCCTGCCGCTCTCCCATGACGCCATCATCCAGGACTCCTGGTCCCGTTGCCGCGCGTTCGGTCTCGATCATCAGAGCCCCCCGGCGTTCGATCAGCTGCCGCCCGAGGGCATCGCCCGGCTGCTGGAAAGCCAGCATTCACTGGTGCAGACCACCCATCAGGAAGTCCTGCCGTATTACGAGAACATCCTGAGCAATTCCAATTGCCTGATCATGCTCGCCGACAATCAGGGCCAGGTACTGACATCCTGGGGTACCCAGCGTTTTATCGAGCCCCGCCTGACCCGCGGTTTCAGCGCCGGCGCCAGCTGGATGGAGCGTTGCAGCGGCACCAATGCGATCGGCACCGCATTGGCCTGCGAGCAGGCGGTGCATATCGAACACGATGAACATTTCCTCAAGGCCAACCGTTTCATGACCGGTTCCGCCGCGCCGATTTTCGATGCTGAACGCAAGGTGATCGCGGTGCTCGATGTGTCCAGCGACAGCTACCTGCCGCCCTCGCACACCTTGGGCATGGTCAAGATGATGAGCCAGACCGTGGAGAACCGGCTGATCCTCAACCTGTTCCATGGCCAGCATTTTCAACTGACCTTCAACACCGGGCTGAACAACCTCGACAGCCAATGGGCCGGGCTGCTGATTTTCGATGAGAGCGGTCAGGTGCTGTCGGCCAACCGCCGGGCCGACTACCTGCTGGGTATCAGCCTGTCGCGGGTCAGTGTTGAAAGCTTGTTCAAGGTTGCGCTATTGGAACTGCTGAGCCAGCCCGAAGGCGTGCCATTTGCCCTGCAAGCCTCCGGACGCAACCGCTTTCAGTGCTTGTTGAAACGGCCGAAACAAGTACCGGTCCAGGCGCGGCTGTTTTCTGCACCCAAGGGCGCCGAACCCCCGGTGACTGCGCCTGCGGCAATCAGCCTGAACACCCTGCATTTCGGCGACAGCCGCGTGGAAAAAGCCGTGCGCCAGGCCGAGCGTTTGTTGGAGAAGGACATTCCGTTGTTGATTCACGGCGAAACCGGGGTCGGCAAGGAGGTGTTCGTCAAAGCCCTGCATCAGGCCAGCTCTCGCAGCAAACAATCGTTCATCGCAGTTAACTGTGCGGCGATCCCCGCCGAACTGGTGGAATCCGAGTTGTTCGGCTACGAGAAAGGCGCGTTCACCGGGGCCAATCAGAAAGGCAGCATCGGGCTGATTCGCAAGGCGGATAAAGGCACCCTGTTTCTTGATGAAATCGGCGATATGCCGTTGCCGACCCAGGCCCGATTGCTACGTGTGTTGCAGGAGCGTTGCGTGCAACCGGTGGGCAGCAGTGAGTTGTTCCCGGTGGATATCCGGATTATTTCCGCGACCAACCGCTCGTTGCGCGAGCAGGTGCAGTTGGGGCGCTTCCGCGAGGATTTGTATTACCGGATTGGTGGTTTGACCCTGGAATTACCGCCGCTTAGGGAGCGCAGTGATAAAGAGGCCTTGTTCAAACGTCTGTGGGAACAGCACCGCGAGCCGAGCCAATGGGCCGGCTTGAGCAGAGAGGTCTTGGAGTTGTTCGGCCGCCACCCGTGGCCGGGCAATTTGCGCCAGGTCAGCAGCGTGATGCAGGTGGCGCTGGCCATGGCCGAGGAACAACCGGTGCGGCCGGAACATTTGCCGGATGATTTTTTTGTCGATCTGGAGATGGAGCCGGTCGAGATGGAAGAACCCTTGGCGGTGGATTTGAATGATGCGGAGGAGTTGAATCGGCAGTTGCAGGCGCTGGGGGGGAATATCTCCCATCTGGCCCGCAGGCTTGGGGTTAGCCGCAACACCCTTTACAAGCGGTTGCGCCAGACTGAATGACGAGTGAACTGCAGATGCGGTGTTCGGCTCGAGACCTTCGCTGGCAAGCCAGCTCCTACAAGGTCGCGTCGATCGCTAACATTGCGAACGACGCAATCCCTGTAGGAGCTGGGCTTGCCAGCGAAGGCGTCAGCATTGTCGATACAGCACTCGCTGCCATACCCAAAAACAAAAACCCGCACAAGGCGGGTTTTGTTTTATAGCAATCGAGCAATCAATCAGCCAAACGCCAGGTCGTACCACCCTTGCCGTCTTCCAGCACCACGCCCATGGCGGTGAGCTGGTCGCGGATGCGGTCGGATTCGGCCCAGTCTTTACCGGCACGCGCCGCCAGCCGCGCAGCAATCAGCGCCTCGACTTCGGCTGCATCCACGCGCCCTTCGGCACCGGCCTGCAGGAAGTCATCAGCCTCCAGTTGCAACACACCCAGCACGCTGGCCAGCTCTTTCAAACGGGCAGCCAGACCGGCCGCTGCGTTCAAATCGCTCTCGCGCAGACGGTTGATCTCGCGCACCATCTCGAACAGAACCGCGCACGCTTCCGGCGTGCCGAAGTCGTCGTTCATCACCTGGGTGAAACGCTCAACGAAAGCTTCACCGCCAGCCGGCGCCACGTTCGGCAGGCCTTTCAACGCGTGGTAGAACCGCTCGAGGGCGCCCTTGGCGTCCTTGAGGTTGTCTTCCGAATAGTTGATTGCGCTGCGGTAGTGGCTCGACACCAGCAGGTAACGCACGACTTCCGGGTGGTACTTTTCCAGCACGTCGCGAATGGTGAAGAAGTTGTTCAAGGACTTGGACATCTTCTCGCCATTGATGCGAATCATGCCGCAATGCATCCACGCGTTGGCGTAGGTCTTGCCGGTGGCTGCTTCGCTCTGGGCGATTTCGTTTTCGTGGTGCGGGAACTCGAGGTCGCTGCCGCCGCCATGAATATCGAAGGTCTCGCCCAGGCAGCAGGTCGACATCACCGAGCACTCGATGTGCCAGCCCGGACGCCCGTCGCCCCAAGGCGAAGGCCAGCTCGGCTCGCCCGGCTTGGCGCCTTTCCACAGCACGAAGTCCAGCGGGTCCTGTTTCGACTCGTCGACTTCGATCCGCGCGCCGATGCGCAGGTCTTCGATCTTCTTGCGCGACAGCTTGCCGTAGCCCATGAACTTGGCGACGCGGTAGTACACGTCGCCATTGCCCGGGGCGTAGGCGTAACCCTTGTCGATCAGGGTCTGGATCATGCTCTGCATGCCAGCGATGTGATCGGTGGCCCGCGGTTCCATGTCCGGCTTGAGGATGTTGAGGCGCGCCTCGTCCTCATGCATCGCGGTGATCATGCGCTCGGTCAGCACGTCGAACGGCTCGCCGTTCTCCTTGGCCCGATTGATGATCTTGTCTTCAATGTCGGTGATGTTGCGCACATACGTCAGGTTATACCCGCTGAACCGCAACCAGCGGGTCACCAGGTCGAACGCGACCATGCTGCGGCCGTGGCCAATGTGGCAGTAGTCGTACACGGTCATCCCGCAGACGTACATGCGCACATTGTTGCCATCGAGCGGCTTGAAGACTTCTTTGCTCTTGGTGAGCGTGTTGTAGATCGTAAGCACTGAGTGCTCCTTCCTTAACGCTGAATCACTGGCCCCACGAATCACGCAGGGTCACGGTACGGTTGAACACCGGACGACCGGGTTTCGAGTCCTTGATATCCGCGACGAAGTAACCTTCGCGCTCGAACTGGAAACGGTCTTCCGGCTGTGCATTGCCCAGCGAAGGCTCGGCACGACAACCGCTGAGGACTTGCAGCGAGTCAGGGTTGATGTTGTCCAGGAAACCGGCGCTGTCTTCGGCTTTCTCAGGGTTCGGCGAGCGGAACAGGCGATCGTACAGACGCACCTCGCACTCGACGCTGGCCGCAGCCGGTACCCAGTGCACCACGCCTTTGACCTTGCGGCCTTCAGGGTTCTTGCCCAATGTTTCTGGATCGTAGGAGCAACGCAGTTCGACGATGTTGCCATCGGCGTCCTTGATCGCTTCGTCGGCACGGATCACGTAGCTGCCGCGCAGGCGCACTTCGCCATTCGGCTCCAGGCGCTTGTAGCCTTTTGGCGGCTCTTCCATGAAGTCTTCACGGTCGATGTAGAGCTCACGGGCGAACGGCAGCACGCGCACGCCCATGTCTTCTTTCGGGTGGCACGCCAGTTCGAGGTTCTCGACCTGGTCTTCCGGGTAGTTGGTGATCACGACTTTCAGCGGACGCAGCACGCACATGGCACGCGGGGCGCTGTGGTCGAGGTCGTCACGGATGCTGAACTCGAGCATGCCGAAGTCGACCACGCCGTCGGAACGGTTGGTGCCGATCATTTCGCAGAAGTTGCGGATCGATTTCGGCGTGTAGCCACGGCGGCGGAAGCCGGACAGCGTGGACATGCGTGGATCGTCCCAGCCATTGACGTGTTTCTCGTCCACCAGCTGCTTGAGCTTGCGCTTGCTGGTGATGGTGTAATTCAGGTTCAGGCGGCTGAACTCGTACTGACGCGGGTTCGCTGGAACCGGCAGGTTCTCCAGGAACCACTCGTACAGTGGACGGTGGCTTTCGAACTCCAGGGTGCAGATCGAGTGGGTGATGCCTTCGATGGCGTCCGACTGACCGTGGGTGAAGTCGTAGTTCGGGTAGATGCACCACTTGTCACCGGTCTGGTGGTGGTGTGCGTGACGGATGCGATACATGATCGGGTCGCGCAGGTTCATGTTCGGCGAGGCCATGTCGATCTTGGCCCGCAGCACCCGTGCGCCGTCCGGGAATTCGCCGGCGCGCATGCGGGCGAACCAGTCGAGGTTTTCTTCCACGGAGCGATCGCGGAACGGGCTGTTCTTGCCCGGCTCGGTCAGGGTGCCGCGGTATTCCTTGGCCTGTTCCGGGCTCAGGTCGTCGACGTAGGCCTTGCCGGCCTTGATCAGTTCGACGGCCCAGTCGTGCAACTGGTCGAAATACTGCGAGGCATAGCGCACTTCACCGGACCATTCAAAGCCCAGCCATTTGACGTCGCTTTCGATCGCGTCGATGTATTCCTGGTCTTCCTTGGCCGGGTTGGTGTCGTCGAAACGCAGGTGCGTGACGCCGCCGAATTCCTGGGCCAGGCCGAAGTTCACACAGATCGACTTGGCGTGACCGATGTGCAGGTAACCGTTGGGCTCGGGCGGGAAACGGGTGACGATCTGCGTGTGCTTACCCGAGTCCAGGTCCGCCTGGATGATCGGGCGCAGGAAATTGACCGGCACGGCAGGGCCGGTCTTGGAATTCGAGGTAGGGTCGACAGTGGGCTTGCTCATAGGATCCTTGAACGTACAAGTGCGCGGCCAGTTGGCCAAATCAAAGCGGCGGTTAAAACAAAGGGGCTTATCATAGCCGATGCCGTCAAGTCGCTGACAGAGCAGGCCCGAAAACGGCTGCATTTAATCGGATGCAAATGAAAAACAGCCTCGAAATTCGCGCCCGGCACGCTAAACTGCGCACCTTGGCCAACATTGGCCGGACCGGTTGAGGGCTGCACAGCCCCGAAACCCGCGAATTCCCAGAAAACGCTTTACCTCATTAAGAGTACCGATCATGACCCAAGTCAAACTGACCACCAACCATGGCGACATCGTCCTGGAACTGAACGCTGAAAAGGCACCGCTGACCGTTGCCAACTTCATCGAGTACGTCAAAGCCGGTCACTACGAAAACACTGTTTTCCACCGCGTCATCGGTAACTTCATGATCCAGGGCGGCGGTTTCGAGCCAGGCATGAAAGAAAAGAAAGACAAGCGCCCAAGCATTCAGAACGAAGCCGACAACGGCCTGCCGAACGAGAAGTACACCGTCGCCATGGCCCGCACCATGGAGCCGCATTCGGCTTCCGCCCAGTTCTTCATCAACGTGGCTGACAACAGCTTCCTCAACCACAGCGCCAAGACCACCCAGGGCTGGGGCTACGCGGTATTCGCCAAAGTCGTTGCCGGCACCGACGTCGTCGACAAGATCAAAGGTGTTTCCACCACCATGAAGTCCGGCCACCAGGACGTGCCAGCAGAAGACGTGATCATCGAGAAAGCCGAGATCATTGAGTGATACTGCTGATTTCAGACTTGCATCTGGAAGAGGAGCGCCCGGACATTACCCGGGCGTTTCTGGATTTGCTTGCCGGGCGTGCCCGCTCGGCGAGTGCGTTGTACATTTTGGGCGATTTTTTCGAGGCGTGGATTGGCGACGATGCCATGACCGCCTTCCAGCGTTCCATCTGCCAGGCCCTGCGCGACCTCAGCGACAGCGGCACGGCGATTTTTCTGATGCACGGCAATCGCGACTTCATGCTCGGCCAGGCCTTCTGTAGACAGGCCGGCTGTACGCTGCTGAAGGACCCGAGTGTCGTGCAGCTTGCAGGCGAGCCGGTGCTGTTGATGCACGGCGACAGCCTGTGCACCCGTGACGAAGCCTATATGAAGCTGCGTCGTTATCTGCGCAATCCCGTTACCTTGTTCATCCTGCGGCATCTGCCCTTGGGCACCCGGCAGAAACTGGCGCGCAAGCTGCGCAGTGAAAGCCGTGCGCAGACGCGAATGAAGGCCAACGACATCGTCGATGTCACGCCAGACGAGGTGCCGCGGGTGATGCAGGCCCATGGCGTGAAGACCTTGATCCATGGCCATACCCATCGCCCCGCCATCCACAAGTTGCAGATTGGCGAGCAGGCGGCCAGGCGCATTGTGTTGGGGGATTGGGATCGTCAGGGTTGGGCGTTGCAGGTGGATGAGAATGGGTTTGCGTTGGCGCCGTTCGACTTCACCCCGCCGCCGCAACTGGCAGCCCCCGCGAACTAACTACCGAACACAGCCCCCCCTGCAGGAGCTCGGCTTGCCAGCGAAGGCGTCTCCATGGGCGATGCATGGCTTCGAGGCCGCCTTCGCTGCAAGCCAGCTCCTACATGATCAGCGGTGTACAGAAGAATGGTGGTAAACGCCAAACCCTGCCACCGATGTACAGGCCTATTGCGAAAAACGCCAAACCCTGTA
>NZ_MULM01000042.1:0-7453 GCF_002029345.1 Pseudomonas sp. VI4.1 | reverse complement strand
GGCGGCGTGTCAGGCAACATCGATGCTGGATGTGCCTGGCCCCTTCGCTGGCAAGCCAGCTCCTACAGGAGGCGGCCTCAAGAACAACGCTGAATTTGAAGGTCCCTTCGCTGGCAAGCCAGCTCCTACAGGGGGCCGGGACAAGGAGGACATCATGCGCACCATTCTTTTCAGCAGCCAGACCTACGACCGCGACAGCTTTCTCGCCGCCGCCCTGCCCGCCGGCATCGAGTTGCACTTTCAAGCGGCGCGCTTGAGCCTCGATACGGTGGCGCTGGCGGAGCGCCACGAGGTGGTCTGCGCCTTCATCAATGACGACCTCAGCGCCCCGGTGCTCGAACGCCTGGCCGCCGGCGGCACGCGTCTGATCGCCCTGCGTTCGGCCGGCTACAACCATGTCGACCTGGCCGAGGCCAAGCGGCTGGGACTGACGATCGTACGGGTCCCGGCCTACTCGCCCCATGCGGTAGCCGAACACGCGGTGGCGCTGATCCTGGCGCTCAACCGCCGCCTGCACCGCGCCTACAACCGTACCCGCGAAGGCGATTTCACCCTGCATGGCCTGACCGGCTTCGACCTGGTCGGCAAGACCGTCGGCGTGGTCGGCACCGGACAGATCGGCGCGACCTTCGCCAGAATCATGCACGGCTTCGGCTGCCGGTTGCTGGCGTACGACCCCTTTCCCAACCCTCAGGTCGAGGCCCTCGGCGCCCGCTACTTGAGCTTGCCGCGGTTGCTGGCCGAGTCGCAGATCGTCAGCCTGCATTGCCCGCTCAACGAGCAGAGCAAACATTTGATCAATGGCGAGTCACTGGCGCACATGCAACGGGGCGCGATGCTGATCAATACCGGTCGTGGCGGCCTGGTGGATACCCCTGCGCTGATCGATGCGTTGAAAGACGGCCAACTGGGTTATCTGGGGCTGGACGTGTATGAAGAGGAGGCGCAGCTGTTCTTCGAGGATCGCTCCGATCTGCCGCTGCAGGACGATGTACTGGCGCGCCTGCTGACCTTTCCCAACGTGATCATTACCGCACACCAGGCCTTCCTGACCCGCGAAGCCCTGGGCGCGATTGCCGCGACCACCCTGCAGAACATTGCGGCCTGGGCTGCCGGCAATATTCAGAATCAGGTTGATGCCGGCTGAACCAGATCGAAGGTCATTCGCCCGCGCAGTGCTGCGTTGATGTCCGTGCTAGCATGCCGCGCATATTTGGAGGACCCATGGTCGAACACGATTTCCGCTATAGCCTGATGAACCCGCAACACACCCTCACCGAATGCCGCGCCCTGGTACCGGGGCGATATCAAGTCACCGGCAACGGCGGCTCGATTCGCAATAACGACGTATTGGTGGTGACCCTCAAAGGCAGCAAGGACTTGTCCATGCGCCTGACCGTCGAAACGGTTCGCCACCTGATCAACCCGCCCGGCCAATGGGTTGCGGTGGCCAGTGGTCCGGTGTTCGGCGAACTGGCGATCCACACCTGGAAAGTCAACTGCGACAGCTGCGCCAAAGTGCTGAGCTTCGAATTCGCGGTCGACGCCAAGCTGGGCAACAAGGCCGAAAAGCCAGCCGCCACCGCGCGGATTGCCGAGCTGGGCTGGACCACTGCCGGCGAGAAGCACCTGTGCCCGACCTGCCAGGAGCCTGCGTGATGAAACGCCTTGTTCTGAGCGCCATGGTTGGCGCCAGCCTGTTGGGCTGCGCCGCCGAACCGGTGAAGTTGCAACAGAACCGCAGCTACATACTGGAATGGATCGGCGAACGTCCGTTGATGGATTACAGCCACCTGACCATCACCCTCGGTGACGACGGTCGGGCCTACGGCAACGGCGGCTGCAACCATTGGTTCGCGCCGTACACCCTGGACGGCGACAAGCTGAGCTTCGGCAAGGTCGGCAGCACCCGCAAAATGTGTGCGCCGGCGTTGATGGAGCAGGAACAGCGTTTTCTCCAGGCGCTGGAAAATGTGCAGCGCTGGGATATTTCGCCGATCGACCAGATGCGTTTCTGGCCGGCCGAAGGCAAGCCGTTGCGCTGGTGGCTGGAAGAGGGTTGATCCGACGCCCCCCCTGTAGGAGCTGGCTTGCCAGCGAAGGCGGCGGAACGGCCAACATATATGTTGCCTGACACACCGCATTCGCCGGCAAGCCGGCTCCTACAGGGGATCGCAGCTGCGCACCGACGATCAGTTAGTCGCCTGCAACGCCTCCAGCTTCGCCATCACCCCCGCCGCTGTCTGCTCGCCCATCAACTGTTCCCGCACCTTGCCCTTGTTATCGATGATATAGGTCACCGGCAACGCCTCACTGCGCGGCAGTTCGAACAGGTCGGCCGGGTCTTGCGCCAACACCGTGAATTTGATCCCCAACTTCTCACTGGCGCTTCTTAGCTCCTCGCCCTGGACATTGTCGAAATTGACCCCGAACACACCGATCTGCTTGTCCTGGAGCTGATCGGCCAGCGCGTTCAACTCCGGGATTTCGGTACGGCACGGCCCACACCATTCGGCCCAGTAGTTGAGCACCAGCCATTGCTTGTCCAGACGCTCGGCAGCGATTTTCCGACCGTTCTGGTCGATGCCATAGTCATTGCCACAGCCCCCCAGCACCAGCGCCCCGATGATCGCCAATGCCGCAGCCAGTCGTCTTGTCATGTCGTGATCCTTGTCAAAAAAAGAATACTGCCGCGACCCATTGCCTCCCAAGGTTCTGGATTACGCGCTGCCCAGTTAGAATAGCCGCCACCTTACGCAAGATGC
This sequence comes from Pseudomonas sp. VI4.1, assembly GCF_002029345.1. Taxonomy (NCBI): domain Bacteria; kingdom Pseudomonadati; phylum Pseudomonadota; class Gammaproteobacteria; order Pseudomonadales; family Pseudomonadaceae; genus Pseudomonas; species Pseudomonas sp. VI4.1. The sequence goes on along the minus strand of NZ_MULM01000042.1, from coordinate 4,688 downwards.
GACCCGCACATGACCGATCTGACGCTTTATCACAACCCGCGCTGCTCGAAATCCCGCGGTGCGCTCGAACTGCTTGAAGCCCGGGGCCTGGCGCCGACCGTGGTCCGCTACCTGGAAACCCCGCTGGACGCCGGGCAAATCCAGAGCCTGTTGACCAAGCTCGGCATCAGCGCCCGGCAACTGCTGCGCACCGGCGAGGACGAATACAAAACCCTCAACCTGGCCGATAGCAGCCTGACCGAGGCGCAATTGATCGCCGCCATCGCCGCGCACCCGAAACTCATGGAGCGACCGATTCTCGAAGTCGGCGACAAAGCCATCATCGGCCGGCCGCCGGAGAATGTGCTGGAGCTGCTGCCGTGAGCACACCCTATATCCTGGTCCTGTATTACAGCCGCAGCGGTTCGACCAATGAAATGGCCCGGCAGATTGCCCGGGGCGTCGAGCAGGCCGGTCTTGAAGCCCGGTTGCGCACGGTGCCGGCGATTTCTACCGAATGCGAAGCCGTGTCGCCGGACATCCCCGACGAAGGCGCGCTGTACGCCAGCCTCGACGACCTGAAAAACTGCGCAGGCCTGGCCATGGGCAGTCCGACCCGGTTCGGCAACATGGCGGCGCCGCTCAAATACTTCCTCGACGGCACCAGCAACCTGTGGCTGACCGGTGCCCTGGTGGGCAAACCGGCCGGGGTGTTCACCTCCACCGCGAGCCTGCACGGTGGCCAGGAAACCACGCTGCTGTCGATGATGCTGCCTCTGCTGCACCACGGCATGCTGATCACCGGCCTGCCGTACAGCGAGTCGGCGTTACTGGAAACCCGCGGCGGCGGCACGCCTTATGGCGCCAGCCACCACGCCGGGGCTGATGGCAAAAGCGGCTTGAATGAACATGAAGTGGCACTGTGCCGGGCCTTGGGTCTGCGCCTGGCCCGCACTGCACAGAAACTGGAGAGCTGAGGTGGCCAAAAAGCCGAAGATACTGCCCTCCATCCAATGGCTGGAGCCGCGCGTGCGCGCGATGCGAGCCGTCAGCCTGCTGTGTTTCCTCGGCCTGGTGGGGCTGCTGTGCGCCTACTACCTGGTCGTCGCCGACCTGCACGGCGCACGGCCCTGGGTCATTCTGCTGATCGAGCTGGTGCCGCTGCTGTTGCTGGCGCCGGGCATGATCATCGGCAGCGCGCGGGCATTCGTGGATGTGCTTTGTGGTGAACCTGTATTTCATCAAGGGCGCATTGGCCGCGTTCGACCCGAACCGGCAGCTGTTCGGTTTGCTGGAGATGGGGGCGAGCCTGGCGGTGTTCTGCTCGGCGCTGTTGTTTGTGCGGTGGCGGTTTCAGTTGAATCGTCGGTTGGCCGGAGAAGGTGAGATCTCGGTCGCCTGATCTGGCGCTTTCGCGAGCAAGCCCGCACCACATTTGACCGTATTCGACATGAGAATGCGGTCAAATGTGGGAGCGGGCTTGGTCCGGGCGGCGTTCCGACGAAGGGCGCGCCTCGGTACTAATGATTCACGGTGTAAGCCAGCATCATCGAAATCTGGCTCATCGCCCGCCCGCCACTTTGTTCATGCCACTGATTGAACACATCCTGCACCAACGCCAGGTCCCGCTGGCTGGTCGGCACCTTGTCGACGATCTTCTGTGCATTCAACGCCGCCACCACGTCATAGCTCGGCACAAAGGTATCCTTGCCGACCATGCGCAAGAACCGCGGCGCCGACAACCCGCCCAACTGATGCCCGTGCTTTTTCAGGTAAGTCCACAGGCCGACGATATCGGTCACCGGCCAATCGGCGATCAAGGCGCCGAAGCTGCCCTGCTCATGCGCCACATCGAGGATGAACTGCGCATTGCGCGGCACGCTCTTGAGCTTGCCCAGGTGTCGGATGATCCGCGCATCCTGCATCAGGCGCTCCAGGTGTTCGGCACTCATCAGCACGACTTTTTCCGGGTCGAACTTGAAGAACACCTCTTCGAACGACGGCCACTTCGCGTCCACCAGGCTGTGCTTGAGCCCGGCACGGAACACGCGCAGCGCCATGGTCGACAGGTAGCGGTCATCACTGATCTTGCGCAATTGCGCCGGGGTCTTGGGAACGGGCAGATGGGCTTCCAGTTCAGCCGCTGAACCGAAGCGGTTCAGACAGTATTCGTGCAGCCACTTGTAATCGCGCATGCCCTCTCCTGAGGATTGAAATAGAAACCGACACCCGCTCCCACACAATTTGTGTCAGAGATTGACGACGTTGACGAACCGCGAAGCTGCGGTTTCGTCGATCTTGAGGCTGGTGAAATCGAACAGGTTGCGGTCCGCCAATTGCGACGGGATCACGTTTTGCAGGCTGCGGAAAATGCTTTCAGTACGGCCCGGTGTCTTGCGTTCCCACTCCTGGAGCATGTCCTTGACCACCTGCCGCTGCAGGTTTTCCTGGGACCCGCAGAGGTTGCACGGGATGATCGGGAATTGCTTGAAGTCGGAGTAGGCCTGGATGTCTTTTTCGTTGCAGTAGGCCAGCGGGCGGATCACCACGTTGCGACCGTCGTCGGCCCGCAGTTTCGGCGGCATGGCCTTGAGCGAGCCATTGAAGAACATGTTCAGGAAGAAGGTCTCGACGATGTCGTCGCGGTGATGACCGAGCGCCATTTTGGTCGCGCCGATCTGGTCAGCGAAGGTGTAGAGCGTTCCACGACGCAGGCGTGAGCACAGCGAACAGGTGGTCTTGCCTTCCGGGATCAGCTCCTTGACCACCGAGTAGGTGTCTTTCTCGACGATGTGGTACTCGATACCCAGCGTCTTGAGGTAAGCCGGCAGTACATGCTCCGGGAAGCCCGGCTGCTTCTGGTCCATGTTCACGGCCACGATCTCGAACCTGATCGGTGCAACCTTCTGAAAGTGCATCAGCACGTCGAGCATGGTGTAGCTGTCCTTGCCGCCGGACAGGCAGACCATGACCTTGTCGCCATCTTCAATCATGTTGAAATCGGCGACAGCCTCACCGGCCTGGCGGCGAAGGCGCTTTTGCAGTTTGTTCTGGTTGACCGTGAGAGTGCCCATGACGCGAAATCCGTGAGGTGTGACGAAAAGCCGGCATTTTACGCAAAAACCCTTCCGGGGCGAAGTGGCCACCATCCCCTGGTGCCGACAGGGTTGATCGTGACAGACCCTTCAGCGATTACCCTTCGCTTTTACAGCGCGATTTGCTCTAAGCCCTCGGGTTAACTCCTTTCTATACTGCGACATAAGGTCGCATGCATATCCAGACCTTTCCTTACTCGGCCACCTTGGCCCGTAGGCGCTCCACTGGGGGGCGACGGTAAAACAAGAGGAGTGACTGGCATGATCCATCACGTAGTGGGGCTATTCACCCACCCTGACCAAGAATGGAAAGAAATTCGTGGCGACCAGGAGGAAAGCATCAGCCACATGTACCTGACCCACACGCTCATCCTGGCGGCCATCCCGGCGGTGTCGGCGTTTATCGGGACCACACAGGTCGGCTGGGTCATCGGCAATCGAGCGCCGGTGATGCTGACGACAGAGAGTGCGCTATGGATGACGATCATGTCGTACCTGGCGATGCTCGGCGGCGTTGCGGTGATGGGCGCGTTCATCCACTGGATGGCCCGTACCTATGATGCCAACCCGAGCCTGGCCCGTTGCGTCGCGTTTGCGACCTATACCGCGACACCGCTGTTCATTGGCGGCCTGGCGGCACTGTACCCGCACATGTGGCTGGGGATGATCGTCGGCACCGCGGCCATCTGCTACACGGTGTACCTGCTCTATGTCGGGCTGCCGACGTTCATGAACATTCCGTCGGACGAAGGGTTTCTGTTTTCGAGTTCGGTACTCGCCGTAGGCCTGGTGGTGCTGGTGGCCATCATGGCGTTCACCGTGATTGTCTGGGGACTCGGCGTGGGGCCGGTCTATACCAACTGACAAGGCTGTTTACCTAAAAACCAGATCTGCCAACACAGGCCGCCGCCAGGCGGCCTTTTAACGTGTTCAGGACAGTGAGCGGTGGTGACCATTCGGCGCCTGGACGATTCGCAAGCCCCGAGGGTTGCGGCATACTCGACGTCTCTGGAGATCCATCAAGCATGCCCGAGCACCTCAATACCCGCGTCGAAGACTGCTTCCAACAAGCTGAATCCTTTTTCAAACGACCCTTCAAACGCCCCGTGGTGAGCCTCAAGCTGCGCGGGCAAAAAGCCGGCGTCGCGCACTTGCACGAGAACATGCTGCGTTTCAATCCGCAGTTGTACCGGGAAAACACTGAAGATTTTCTTAAACAGACTGTGGCCCACGAGGTGGCCCATCTGATCGCCCATCAGTTGTTCGGCGACCGCATCCAGCCCCATGGCGAAGAGTGGCAATTGATCATGCGTGGCGTGTACGAACTGCCGCCCAATCGCTGCCACACCTACGACGTCAAACGCCGCAGGGTGACCCGCTACATCTACAAATGCCCCTGCGCCGACAGCGACTTTGCGTTTTCGGCGCAACGCCATGGGCTGGTGCGGCAAGGGCGGCGGTATTTGTGTCGGCGCTGCCGGAGCACGTTGGTGTTCAGTGGGGAGATGCGGGTCGAATAGCTGGATTTGCGGTGCCTCGACTGGCCTCTTCGCGGGCAAGCCCGCTTCCACAGGTTCTGTGTCGTACACAAAATCTGCAAACGACACGGAACCT
>NZ_MULM01000043.1:0-7741 GCF_002029345.1 Pseudomonas sp. VI4.1 | reverse complement strand
AGCTGGCTTGCCAGCGAAAGCGGTGAGTCAGTCGACAGATGGTATTGGCTGATATGACGCCTTCGCTGGCAAGCCAGCTCCTACAGGGCCGTGTACGGCGCGGTGGTCGGGTTGTTCGCCCTTTGGGTACACTAGGCCGCCGCCGCTCGGGGGAGCCGGCCTGACCATTTACGGGGTGACATTACAGTGGCTGTTCGACCGCCCAACCGTTCGCGACTCACGCCACGCTGGCCTGCGTTGCGCCGCATTTTCGGCAAGGCATCGCCTGCGTCCTGTACCGCGACCGGTCGCGTGATCCACGATTACTTTCACCACAAGGCGCATGCCCAGGGCTATACCCTCAGCCACAGCCAGCAGCGAGTGATCGACTGCATGGCGCAGCACGCCACGATGTTGCTCGGGTCCTCGGCGCACACCCTGCCCGGCCTGTACCTGCACGGCGCGGTGGGGCGCGGCAAGAGCTGGCTGCTCGACGGGTTTTTCCAGGCGCTGCCGATCGCGGAAAAACAGCGCCTGCACTTCCATCAGTTCTTTGCGCAACTGCATCAAGGCATGTTCAGTCATCGCGAGCAGCCCGATGCACTGGCGGCCACGCTCGATGAGCTGCTGCTCGACTGCCGGGTGCTATGCTTCGACGAGTTTCATGTTCACGACATCGGCGATGCGATGCTCATTGCGCGGCTGTTCAAGGCGCTGTTCCGCCGGGGCATCCTGCTGATGGTCACCTCCAATTACCCACCCGAGGGCCTGCTGCCCAACCCGCTGTACCATGCGCGCTTCAAACCGGTGATCGACCTGATCAACACGCGGATGCAGGTCATGGAGGTCGGCGGCCCCCATGACTACCGCAGCCAGGCGCGAACCCACGCCCAGCAGGTGTTTACCCAGGGCCATTACGTCTGGCCGGCCACGCTGGCGCAACGTCGGGCCTTGAACCTGCCCGAGCCTGGCGCTCCCGCGCTGGCGGTGCCCGTAGGTACACGGCATCTGCCGGCCCGATACTGTGAAGGGCGAACCATTGGCTTGACCTTTGGCGACCTGTGCGACCACCCCACGGCGGTCATGGATTACCTGGAGCTGTGCCGGCGTTTCGATCACTGGGTGATCGATGAATTGCCCAATCTCGCTGAGTGTTCGATGGCGGCTCAGCAGCGGTTTATCAATCTGGTGGATGTTTTGTACGATCAGGACAAGCATCTGGTGCTGCTGGGACAGCGGTCGTTGCGGGAAAGCCTGGGGGGCGATGCGATTGATCTGGCGCGGACGCGGAGTCGGTTGGGGCAGTTGGTGGAAGTTGCCGCTATCATGTCGCCCATTCCCGGGGCACCGCGCCCTCCCCTCGATCAATAGCGAGTCTGTTCATGGACACCCTTGCCCAACTGCGCGCCGGCCAATTGTCGGGCGTCACCCGCCTCGATCTGGCCTGCGGCCTGACGGAGTTTCCCCGGGAAATCTTCGACCTGGCGGACTCGCTGGAGGTGCTCAACCTCAGCGGCAACGCCTTGAGCCGGCTGCCGGATGACTTGCACCGGCTCAATCGTTTGCGGGTGCTGTTCTGCTCGGACAACCAGTTCACCGAACTCCCCGCCTGCCTCGGTCAATGTACCGCGCTGACCATGGTCGGCTTCAAGGCCAATCGCATCGCAACAGTGCCAGGCGCGGCGCTGCCACCGCTATTGCGATGGCTGATCCTGACCGACAACCACCTCAGCGAACTGCCGACCGAGTTGGGTCAACGCCCGCACCTGCAAAAACTGATGTTGTCCGGCAACCGCTTGCAGCGTTTGCCTGAAAGCCTGGCTCATTGTCATCGACTCGAGCTGATCCGCATCGCCGCCAACCGGTTGACCGAACTGCCCGAGTGGTTGCTAACCCTGCCGAGCCTGGCCTGGCTGGCCTACGCCGGTAACCCGCTGGAAACCGAAGCCGATGCGGCCGCGCTGGAATCGGTCGCGAGCATCCCCTGGTCGGCACTGCGCCTGGAGCAGCAACTGGGCGAAGGCGCTTCGGGGGTGATTCATCGCGCCACCTGGGAACGACCGGGCCAACCGGCCACCCAGGTCGCGGTCAAACTCTACAAAGGCGAAATGACCAGCGATGGCTCGCCGTTGCATGAGATGAACGCCTGCATCACCGCAGGCCGGCACCCCAACCTGATCCGGATCGAAGGGCGGATTGTCGGGCACCCGCAGGCGCAGGCCGGGCTGGTGATGGAGCTGATCGATCCGGTGTACCGCAACCTGGCCGGACTGCCGAGCCTGGAATCCTGCAGCCGGGACGTCTACGCCAACGACACCCGGTTTAGCGCGGGCGTGGCCTTGCGGATCGCCAGCGGGATCGCTCAAGCGGCCGAACATCTGCACGACCAGGGCATCACCCACGGCGACCTGTATGGCCACAATATTCTGTGGAACGAGCAGGGTGATTGCCTGCTTGGGGACTTTGGTGCGGCGTCGTTCCATGCCACCGCGGACACCTTGGAAAGCCGTGCATTGCAACGGATCGAGGTGCGGGCGTTTGGAATTCTGCTGGGGGAACTGCTGGAGCGAATCGAGTCGGGGTTGAGCGATGAGGGGCGTAGGCGGTTGGAGGATTTGCAGCGGCGTTGCTGCGAGCCGCAAGTGCTGGCGCGGCCTGGGTTCGACGAAATTGTGCGGGCGTTGAAAAGCTGGTGACCGCTGCGCGGTCAATCGCGGGCAAGCCCGCTCCCACAATGATGCCATTCACTGTAGGAGCGAGCTTGCTCGCGATGGTCGTTAACGATGACGCGTTGTATCTGGGAGACCTATGCGCCAGATAGTTTTTCGCGAGCAAGCTCGCTCCTACAGGGTTGGGTGTACACCTGCAGGAGCTGCCGCAGGCTGCGATCTTTTGATGTTTAGCCGGCCAACCCAACAAACATATCCTGCACATCATCATGGTTGTCCAGGCCTTCGAGGAACGCCTCGACTTCTGCCATCTGCTCGTCGCTCAGGCCGCTGACCGGGTTCTTCGGCTGGTAGCCCAGCTTGGCCGACAACACCGTGAAGCCGTGGTCCGGCAGGGCTTTCTGTACCGCGTCGAGGTCCGCAGGCTCGGTCAGGAACAGGGTCGCGCCGTCTTCACCCGGCTCGAAATCCTGGGCGCCGGCTTCGATCGCGGCCATTTCCGGATCGGCGTCCGGGCTGTCCGGGGACGCTTCGATCATGCCTACGTGGTTGAAGTCCCAGGCCACCGAACCGGAAGCGCCGAGCTGGCCCTTGCGGAACGCGACGCGGATTTCAGCGACGGTGCGGTTGATGTTGTCGGTCACGCATTCCACGATCAGCGGCACCTGATGCGGGGCGAAACCTTCGTAGGTCACGCGATGGTATTGCACGGTCTCGCCCAGCTGGCCCGAGCCTTTCTTGATCGCACGTTCCAGGGTTTCCCGGGGCATCGAAGCTTTTTTCGCCTGCTCGACCACCAGCCGCAGGTGCGCGTTGGTCGCCACATCGGCACCGTTGCGTGCGGCAATGGTGATCTCTTTCACCAGTTTGCCGAAAATCTTGCCCTTGGCGTTGGATGCCGCTTCTTTGTGTTTAACCTTCCACTGTGCGCCCATTACTCACTCTCTTATCTGTGGCGCCGAGACATCTATTGGCCGACGCTTTGCGCAAGTTTATACGGCCTAAAGTTGGCAATCGACCAAAAATTCCACCCCTTGGATCGGGTGATGAATCGACATCTTCACCGGAGCTTGTAGGGCGTTTCTGAAAAGTCGATTTGCGGTGACTACAAGAGGCCATGGTTTCGTACCCTCTTCGCCTGTATTCCATGGCAGAAGCGCATTCGATGCTCAACGACAAGGAAAGCCCCTTCACCCTGACACTGCTCGAGGACGATTTGAGTTTTCAGGTGGTGCAGTTCAGCGGGCATGAAGCCCTCAACCAGCCCTATCGATTCGAGGTCGAGGTGATCGGCCTGCCGCCGGCCATGCTCTTCGACCAGCTGTTGCAACAGCCGCTGTTCCTCAGCCTGGGGCATGGCCAGGGCTTTCACGGCATCCTCCACAGCGCCAGTCGCGACTACCGCGGTGCGCAGCAGGTCGGTTACAACATGGTGCTGGTGCCCTACCTGCAGGCACTGGACGGCAACAGCCGCCGCCGGGTGTTCCATGACCTCAGCGTGCCGATGATCCTGCAACAGCTGCTGGAGGAGCATGACCTGCCCGCCGACAGCTATCGTTTTGAGTTGGCGAACGGGCACTATCCGCGGCGGCCGTTTTGCATTCAGTACGAGGAGAGCGACCTGGGGTTGCTGCAGCGCCTGTGCGAAGAAGAAGGCATTCACTATCACTTCGAACATGACCGTGACGGGCATGTGCTGGTGTTGGCCGACGACAGCCTGAGTTTCCCCCAGGCGCCGCTGTTGACGCCGTTCCAGGTGGACGCCCCGCTGGAACCTGCGCGGCCGGCGATCAGTGAGTTGTTCCAGCGCCATGACGCCCTGCCCTCGTGCCCGCGAAGGGAGGCCGGCAACCGTGGCGCGCCGAATGCCGGCGATGGCGCGGCCAACCATGCCTTTGGCAAGACTGCGCTGAGGATGGCCAGGCCTGATCCCGAGCAGGACCAACGCAGCCGCCGACAGTTGCAGCGCCTGCGTTGCCTGCAACAGCAGGTCCATGGCCAGAGCAATCACGGCGCCCTGCGCAGCGCGCGGATCGTCCAGGTGACCGCGCATCCGCTCGCCTGCTTCAACGAGCAATGGCAGGCTCATCGAGACCCGCCATCAGGGGCGACAGCCTCCGGCTCCGGCCCGGGATTGCAGTGCCCTGCTGTACCGCAATCGGTTCAACGCCATTCCCTGGTCAACGGAATTCCGCCCGGCGTTGAAACAACCCAGGCCGAGCATTCCGGGCTATCAGCCCGCGCGGGTGCTGGGGCCGGCCGGGCAACCGCCCGAGCTGGACGATCGCGGCCGGATCCAGGTCAGGCTGTGGCCATAGATGCCGCCGAGGCGGATGAGTCCGTCGGCCTCTGGCTGCCGCTCGCCGTGACCACGCCGGACGGCTGGATCGATCCCGGCAGACTGCCAAGGGCCGGCAGCGAGGTGTTCGTCAGTTTTCTCGACAGCGATCCGGACCGGCCGGTGCTGTGTGTCGGCCTGGGGCAGATTCACCCGCCTGAACCGGCCCGCCCCCGTGAACCGCGCGGCGACACGCGCTTGCTGCTTGACTGGCTGCTGAATCGCTCGGACATTCAGCGCTAGTCGTCCTTGCCAGCGCCTGTGGCAACCTGAATGGGCGTCAATCCTTATGTACCCAGGGGTTTTACGTTCAGCGGCCGATTCGGCCCGGCTGCACTTGCGGCCAGCAGGGCAGCCGGGCGGCTGTTCCAGTGCGGGATTAACACCAGCGCGGAGAACAGCGCGCAGCCGGCGAAGACGATGAACACAGTCACGGAATCGAAGTAGCCCGGCAGCAATCCACCGAGAATCGCCCCGACCGAGCCGCAGCCGTTGACGAACCCGGCGGCCGTCGCACCCGCCTTGGCGGTGCCGAAATCTATGGCGGCCGCGCCGCTGATCATGGAGTCCGGTCCGTACAAGGTCAGCCCCATGACAAACAACAGGGCGACCACCAGCACCACGCTGCCGGTGTGCAGTGCGCCCATGAACAGCGCCAGGGCCACGGTCAGCGCCAGCAGGCTGATCACGCAGGCCGGCATGCGCCGGGCGCCGAACAGTTTGTCGGAGGCCAGGCCCAGCAGGATCGGCCCGAGCAACCCGGCCAGTTCGAACGCGGTCGGAATGATCGCCGCACCGACCTTGCCCACCGAGGGCATCTGCTCGAAGACGATCACCGGGCCCCAGAGGCAGGATCACGTAGCGCGCCGGTTTCAGCAGAAAGTACGCCAGCCCCAACACCAGCACCGTGCGGTTGCGCAGGATTTCCCGCAGCGGTTCGAGGACGCTGATTGTGCTTTGCGTGTGGGCCTCGTCGGCGGTCGGTTCAGGCTCGGGTTCCACCGCCGGCAGACCGACGTCCTCGGGTTTGTTGCGCTGGAAAATGAAGAACAGTAACGCCACCAGGCCGACCACCGCCGCGCTGGAAATGAACGCCGCGTGCCAGGTGCCGATCAGCGTGTAGGCCCACCAGCCGGCGAACGGCGAGGCCACCAGACCGCCGAAGGCGTAGCAGGAACTCCAGAGCCCGAGCACCCGCCCGCGCTGCTCGGCGGGGAAAAAACTGCCGACGTTCTTGCACAACCCCGACCATCCGGTGGACTGCGCCAGGCCCTGGATCAACATGCAGGTGGCGAAGATCGGCAATGTGGCGAAGCTGCCCATTACCAGCGCCGCGGCGGCGGAAATCAGCAAGCCACCGAGCACCACGACCCTGGGCCCGAAGCGATCGGCGAGGATGCCCCAGGTGAATTGGCCGATGGCATAAGCAGCGAGGTAGATGGCGTCGAGGTTGGCCATGGCCATCTTGTCGAGGGTGAAGCCGGGGTCTTCGGCGATCCCCAGTTTGGCCACGGAAAAGGCTTTGCGGGTGAAATAGAACGCGGCATAAGCGAGCCAGGTGATCACGAAGATCTGCACGCGCCAACGTTTGAGACTGCCGATAGGGTTGTTCATAATGGTCGATAAAAACAATTTCTGATTAATAAATGAAATCGATTTATCGTATTTCCAATACAAGCTCAGCTTGTTACTGGAGGTTTCGATGTCGGTTTCCCACGCCCAGCTCAAAGCCTTCCACGCCGTGGCCGTTCACGGAAGCTTCACCCGTGCCGCCGAGCGGCTATTTCTCACGCAGCCGGCGATTTCCGACCAAGTGCGCAAACTCGAAGAGCGCTTCGGGGTGTTGTTGTTCCACCGCAATAAACGCTCGGTGCGCCTGACCGATCTGGGCGAGCGCCTGTTGAGCGTCACCCAGCGCTTGTTTGTCATCGAGGCCGAGGCGCAGGAGTTGCTGCAGGCTTCCCAGGCGCTGCAGACCGGCAGCCTGATTCTGGCGGTGGATGCGCCGGTGCATGTGCTGCCCCAGATTGCCCGATTCTGCGAGCGCTACCCCGGCATCAGCGTGAAAATCGAAACCGGCAATACCGATGAATCGCTGTTTCGCCTGTTCAACTATCAGGCTGACCTGGCGTTGCTGGGACGGGATGTCAGCGACGAACGGCTGATCTGTCTGCCGCTGCGCAATGACCCGATGGTGGCGTTTGTTTCCCGCCATCATCCGTGGGCCGACCGCGAATCCATCTGCCTGGCGGACCTGGACGACACACCGCTGGTGCTGCGGGAAATCGGCTCGGTGACGCGCCAGACCCTGGAAGAGGAAATGGCCCGGGCCGGGTTTCGCATCCGCCCGGCGATCGAGGTCGAAGGCCGGGAAGCGGCGCGTGAGGCGGTGGTGGTGGGGATTGGCGTAGGGGTGGTGTCGGCTGCCGAGTTTGGCGCGGATTCGCGGGTGTGTGCGTTGCCGATTACCGATTGCACTCGGCGATTGACCGAGACATTGGTGTGCTTGCGCGAACAGAGTTCGCGGCGGGTGGTGGCGACGTTTCTGGAGATGGTGCGTGGGAGTCTGGTTTAGGCGGCGAAGGCGGCCTTGAGTCTTGCCGCGCCCAGGAAGACGCCTTCGCCGGCAAGCCGGCTCCTACACAGGATCACCTGCATACCGCCGAATTGTGAAACACGCCAAACCCTGTAGGAGCCGGCTTGCCGGCGAAGGCGGCCTTGAGTCTTGCGGCGCCCATGAAGACGCCTTCGCCGG
>NZ_MULM01000044.1:0-8010 GCF_002029345.1 Pseudomonas sp. VI4.1 | reverse complement strand
CCAGAAACAGCCCGGTGAGGTAAGTCGCGAGCACGACGGCGAAGGCGTAGGTGCGGGTGCTCATGAACTGCACGATGGATTGCGACCAGACCACTTCGTAACCCAGGGCCACGCCGCCGGCGATCGAATACAGCCACAGGGCCAGACGGTCCGGCGCGGTGCTGGAGGGGTGCTTTGCCGGCGCCTGGAGCGGCACCGAACGCTGGCGTTGAAACCACAAGGCACCGACAGCGGCCAGCAAGTTCAAGATCGCCGCCGCCACGGCACTGCCGCGCACGCCGAGGGTCGCGATCAGCACGAATGCGGCAAGCAAGGTGCCAGCGATGGCCCCGGCAGTGTTCGCCGCATAGAGCTGACCGCCGGCCTTGCCCAATTGTTGCGGGTCGGCCGCCAACGAGCGCACCAGCACCGGCAGGGTACCGCCCATCAGCAACGCCGGAATCCCGACTAAAGCAAACGGCAACACCCAGGCCAGCAGGCCGACCTGTTGTTCCAGCCAGGCAAACGGGCTGGCCGCCAGGCTCATGGCGAACGTCGCGCCGACGCCGAGCACGGCGACCAGCACTTCCAGCCCCGCATAGAGCAGAACCGGCTGCGACAAGCGATCCGCCCAACGCCCGAACAGCCAGCCGCCCAAGGCCAGGCCGGCAAAGAACGCGCTGATCCCGGTGGTGATGGCGTACACCTCGACACCGACCACCAACGACAGTTGCTTGATCCAGAGCACCTGGTACACCAGCGCCGCAGCACCGGAGACGAACAGCAACAGGGCGGGGATCAGCAGCGCCGGAGACGCAACGGGGTGGGGGGTTGAAATGGCCGAGGTCTTGCTGGCGACACGTGAGGACATGGGCTATTGCCTTGTACAAAATTTCGAATTCAATACACCCCCCTGTAGGAGCTGGCTCGCCAGCGAAGGCGGTCTACCGGTCAAGGTAGAAAGGTAGAAGTCGCCTGAACGGACGCCTTCGCTGGCAAGCCAGCTCCTACAGGGGTACGTGCTTTCATCTGGAGAAGGGGCCGCTCGCCGATGGTGGCGAGCGGCGGTCAAGCTCTTATTGTGCAGCTTTCATTTTTTCTGCGATCTTGGCGTCCACCGCCTGCCGGATCTGGTCGATGCTGAAGCTCGCAGGTCTCTGGCTCGGTGGGTAGTCAACGAAGGTCTGCAGGAATGCAGCCGACTTCATCACCGCCACTTCGGTCAGATAAACGTTCTTGGTGGTCCAGTCCGCGTATTGATCGGAAACCACGTCGGCGCGTTCAAACGGATCCATGCGCAGGTTGAAGATCTTCGGTACCCGCAGGCACACGAAAGGTTCGCTCCACACTTTGAAGCCGCCGGGCTCACGCTGTTCGCAGAACACTGCTTTCCAATTGTCGTAGCGCATCGAGACCAGCACGCCATCGTCGTTGAAGTAGTAGAACTCCTTGCGATCACTTTTCGGTTGCTGGCCGGTCAGGTACGGCAGCTGGTTGTAGCCATCCAGATGCACCTTATAGTTGCTGCCACCGGAAGTCGGTGCCCAGCCTTTGAGAAGCTTGTTCTTCACTTCTGTGTCGCCTGCGGCAGCCAGCAGGGTCGGGAACCAGTCAAGGCCCGAGAACATTTCGTTGGACACTTCCCCCGGTTTGATCTTGCCTGGCCAGCGGATCATCGCCGGTACCCGGAATGCGCCTTCCCAGTTCGAGTTTTTCTCATTACGGAACGGCGTGGTCGCAGCATCAGGCCAGGAGAACTGGTTCGGACCATTGTCGGTGGTGTAGACCACGATCGTGTTGTCGGCGATCTTCAGGTCATCGAGGGTTTTCAGCAGTTTGCCGACATCACCGTCATGCTCGAGCATGCCATCGGCGTAATCGTTGCCAGCCATGCCGCTCTGACCCTTCATCGACTCGCGCACGTGGGTGAACAAGTGCATGCGGGTGGTGTTCATCCAGACGAAGAACGGCTTGTCTGCCTTGGCCTGCTTCTCGATGAACGCCTGGGCCGCCGCCGTCGTTTCGTCGTCGATGGTTTCCATGCGCTTGGTGTTGAGCGAGCCGGTGTCCTCGATCTTGCCGTCGGCGAAGCTGTGGATCACGCCACGGGGCGTAAAGGCCTTGGTGAATTCCGGATTGTCTCTGGGCCAGTTCGCTCGTTCGGGTTCTTCTTCGGCGTTGAGGTGGTACAGGTTGCCGAAGAATTCGTCGAAACCGTGGTTGGTCGGCAAGTATTCATCCCGGTCGCCGAGGTGGTTTTTGCCGAACTGCCCGGTGGCGTAGCCCTGGGATTTGAGTGCCTGGGCGATGGTGATGTCACGCTTTTGCAGGCCCACGGATGCACCCGGAAGGCCGACTTTCGACAAACCGGTGCGCAACGGCGTCTGGCCAGTGATGAACGACGATCGTCCGGCGGTGCAGCTGTTCTCCGCGTAATAGTCGGTGAAGATCATCCCTTCCTTGGCGATGCGATCGATGTTCGGCGTCTTGTACCCGACCACGCCCATGGAATAGGCGCTGATGTTGGTCTGGCCGATGTCGTCGCCGAAGATCACCAGGATATTGGGTTTTTCGGCGGCCCCGGCAGTCGCCGAAATCGCCATGACCGAGGCCGCCACCAGGGCGAGCTGCGGTAGCCACTTGCGTATGCGAGTCATCTGACCTGCTCCTTTTTAGCGAGTGTCGCGAGGTTGGACAAACGTTGTTTGCGATCCTGCGTAACGCTTTTCATTGCATTTGCTCGGGTGTGACGGGCTCGAACGGATAGATCCGGCGCCATTCGGACGCCATGTCGACGATGGTCCAGCCACGTGTTTTTGCTTCGTCCAGGGCCTTGTCCAGACGGCCGATATCGGAGTGGCGGTCATAGGCCCACTCGCGTTTGGCGTCGGTGTGGTGCACCAGCCCCATGAAGCGTTTGCCGGGCCCGGCGGCGGTCCACTGCAGCATTTGCAGGTCGCCATCGGAATTGCCGAACGCCAGGATCGGGCGGCGCCCGATGATGGCATCGATGCTTTCCGGTTTGCCCGGCCCGTCATCGTTGTGGGCCAGCTTGGCGGTACGCACGATCGACGGTTGGCCGTCCTTGAGTTGATACGCCGTGACGAAGGTGGTGCCGATCACTTGCTCCGGCGGGATGCCGTAGACCTGCTCGGCGAAGGTACGCATGAACGCGGTATCGCCACCGGAGACGATGTAGGTCTTGAAGTCCTGGCTGCGCAGGTAGTCGAGCATTTCCAGCATCGGCTGGTAGATCATCTCGGTGTAGGGCTTGCCGGTTTTCGGATGACGAGCCCGGGCCAGCCAGGTCTTGGCGTAGTCATCGAACGCCTCTGTGGTCATGCCGGTGTGGGTCGCGCCGACAATCTTCAGAAGGCCGTCCATGCCCGACTCGCCAAGGGCCTTGTGATCGTTTTCCAGCACGGCCTTGAACGGCTGCGTGGTTTTCCATTCCGGATGCTGCGGTGCGGTGCGCTTGACCTCGTCGAAGGCGAACAGCAATTCGAAATACGCCGGTTGTTCGCTCCACAGGGTGCCGTCGTTGTCGAACACGGCGACGCGATCGGCGGGTTTGACGAAGTCCTTGCTGCCTTGATCGGTCACTGTCTGGACGAACTCGATGATGTTCTTTTTCGCCGGGCCGTCGTTCCACGAGGGCAGTGGCTCGCCGGTCTGGGCGAGTACTGGCAGGCTCAGCGCCAGGGTGAGCAGGAACATCAGCCCGTAGCCCTGGCGGATCGAAAACGGGTTCGTCATGGGAAATTCTTCTCGTGAACGGGGTTGAGTGGTCTCAAGCGCAGGTGCGGTTGATTCGTTGTTGGGTTTGGCCTGACTTTTCAGCGTAGCCAAGGATTGCCTGAGGTGACGGAGCGCCTGATCTTCGGTCGGTTCACGGCTGTAACGAAGCGCGTAACAGGTCTTGCAGAGGAGGGCCGAGGCTGCCGAGTTTCAGGCCCATGCGGCTGCGTCTTACCCATAGATAAAGCGCGCTCAATTGGGCGGGGCTGGCATCCAGTTGTGGCGGGATCTGCCGCCAGGCGCAGTCGGCGGACGCCAGCCAGACGGCGTGCCGGTCGCGGCGCCGGGCTTGCCACTTCAGGTAGGCACGGTGCAGGACCGGGCGCGCGAACCAGGCGCACAGCGTCACGCCCAAGAGCAACGCCGAGAGCCCCAACCAATGCCTGGAAAAGTGCAGCCGACCTTGCCGGCCGAGGTTGTCAGGTATTCGGTGATCGAGAACACCGGCTGATAGGCGCTGTTGGCCACGGCGTCGAAGGTCACGGCAGGCACCTGCGCCATGCGGGTTTGCCCGCTGCTGGCGTCCCACCATTTCAGCTCGATGGTCGGAAGTTCATGACGGCCTTCGCTGTCGATACGATAGACCGCGGTGTCGAATGCGCTGGCCGCCGGTGAAGTGGCCACGACCGTCGCCGAGGGTGCTGATCTGTGGCGCCTTCGGGTAGCGGCTGAGGCCCGGGACATCGCCCAGTGACGGTGTCGGCAGCGCCATTGCCAGGGCGCCATCGGCCTGCAGGGTCAGTTGCCGGGTGAGGCTGTCGCCGACTTTCAGCGGGTTTGCCGGTTTCAGGGTCTGTTGCGTGAAGCGCAGTGCTTGGGCGACCAGCACCGGTTCTCCCGGTTCGAACCCCGGCGGTTGCGCCGCCGTGAAGTGCAGTGGCTGGCCTTGAGCGCTCAAGTCGGCGCTGGCCTGGCCCGGTGTGGCACGCACGATCAGCGCCGGGATGTCGAAGCCCCGGGCCAGGTTCGGGGTGATGAGGTAGCTGTAGCGCAGGCCGCTGAAAGACTTGCCGTCCAGGGTCTGGTTCAAGTGTTCGGCGTGGCCGTCGGGAGGCAGGACCAGTGCGCCAGGCAGCTTCAGGTCGGGCAGGGTGGGCGCGCTGGTGAACCAGGTGTCGGTGAGGACGTCGAGTTGCAGTTCGAGGAGGCCGCCGACCATGGTGGGGGAGGTGGGGTTCAGGCGGGTCTGGATGCGCAGTTCGGGTTCGGCGGCGGGCGTGCCGGTGGTGATCAGGCAGATCAGCAGGGCGCTCAATCCTGTGGTGAATGAGCGGACGCCTTCGCGAGCAAGCCCGCTCCCACACTTGTTCGATGTGAAACACACTTTTTGTGCTCGCCACAGATCGAATGTGGGAGCGGGCTTGCTCGCGAAGGCCGCGACGCGATCTGCCAGACTATTCATGGCTTACTCCCCGCCTGATCCTGCAAACTGAACTTCTGCTTGAGGAACTTCGCCGGCGAAGTACTCAGGTTCTGCAACCACAGTTCATCCGAGGTTGCCTGCTCGGTCTCCAGCGCTTTGCTCTGGCCCTTGCCCGGCGCCTTGTCCATTTTGATCTCGTCGGGCTTGACCTCGGGCGTATTCTGCTCGGCGCTTTCGGTGTCTTTCTGCAAGGCGATGGCCAGCGCCAGATTGGCCGTGGCTTCAGGGAACTGTGGCTGCAATTTCAGCGCCTGGGTGTAGGCCGCGATCGCCTGATCGAACTTGAAGCGGCGCACATGGATATTACCCAGGTAGAAATACGCCTGCGGCGTGTCCAGGCGCGCGAAGCTGGCCAGTGCCAGGTCAAAGTCGGCCGCGTTATAGGCGGCGATGCCTTTCCAGTATGGATCGACAAACAGCGCGGCAGCCTGCGGATAATGCTCATGCTCGAACGCCCAGCGGCCTTGTTGGTCCCGGGTGAAGAACGCATCGGTCAGGGCGCTGGCTTCGGCCGGTGCCGGCCCAAATCCGATGCCCAGTGCCAGCAACCCACCGGCCATCCAGTTCAGGCTCCAGCCCTTGCGCACGCTGCAGAAGGCGATCAGCAGCAACGGCCAGCACAGCCAGTATCCGGCGTCTTTCCAGTGCAGCTCGCGCTGTTCGTCACTGGCACGCTGGAAATGCTGCTGGGCGTGCAATTCGATCCAGTCCAGATCGTCATCATTGAGGGTCAGGCTGCCCAGTGGCGCATCCAACGCTGAAGCGAGTTGCTTGAGCGCGGCTTGATCAAAACTGCCCAGCGCCGGGCGACCGTTGCTGTCGGTACGCGGCTGGCCGTTGGCGTCGTGGATGATGCCGCCATCCTCGCTGCCCACGGCCAGAATCAGCACTTGCAATGCGCTGTCGCTGAGTTGTTGATCCAGACCACCGAGCTGCGTGGTGTCGGCACCGTCGGTGATCAGCAGCAACGTCCCCGGGGTTTGCTCGGCGGCCAGCAGGCGCTTGGCTTGCTCGATCACCGGGCCGACAGCCTTGCCCGGTCTGCCGATCAGGTCGGTACTCAGCGCCTGGATAAAGCTGTCGAGCAACGCCGGATCGTCAGTCGGCGGCAACACCAGGTGGGCACTGCCGGCATAGGCGACCAGGGCGTTGCGGGCACCGGCGCGGCGCTGGATCAGGTCGTGGAGCTTGTGCTTGACCGCTTCCAGGCGAGTCGGTGATACATCATTGGCGTCCATCGACGGCGACAGGTCGATGGCCATGATCAGCGGCGCCCGGTTCTCCAGGAATGGCGGGCGGTCCTGTTCCCAGGTCGGTCCGGCCGCGGCGATGGCGCCCAGCATCAACAGGGCACCGACCAGATGCACCGGCCGCACGCGCGGTTGCTCCGGTGGCGTGATCAGCAGATGCGGCAACAGGTGCTCGGCAATGTTGCCGCGCAAGCGCCGCTGCACATCACGACTGCGACGCCACAGCCAGGGCAGCAGGGCGCCGAATGGCAGCAACAACAGCCACAGAGGACGCAGGAAGTGGACGTCGCCGAGGTTGATCTCCATCTCAAGCTTCCTGCCGCTGCCGCGCGGCTGTCAGGTGCGAACGGAGCAGGGCGCCCAGGTGGTAAAGCGCGAGCAAAGCGATCGCCGCCGCCAACGGCCACCAGAACAGCTCCTTTTTCGGTTGATGACTGAGGGTGTTCACTTGATGCGGGGTGAGCTGGTCGAGGGTGGCGTAGACCTGATCCAGCGCATTGCGGTCTTCGGCGCGGAAGAACCGGCCACCGGTGCTCGGCGATGTGCTGCAAACCTTGCAGGTTAACCTTGGCTTCGCCTTCCCCCGTCGGATCGCCGATGCCGATGGTGTGAATCACCACGCCTTTGGCCGCTGCCATGGACGCGGCGTGATCCGGGGTGATGGCGCTGCTGGTGTCGTTGCCGTCGGTGAGCAGGATCAGGACTTTTTCCTGTTCACGGGCCTGATCGAGCAACTTCAGGCTCAAGCCGATTGCATCGCCGATGGCGGTGTTGGGGCCGGCCATGCCGATGCCGGTGTCGTCCAGCAACAACGACAGGCTGGCGTGATCGAGGGTCAATGGCGCCTGCGGGTAGGCGCCGCTGCCGAACACGATCAGGCCCAGGCGATCGTCCTTGCGCTTGTCGATAAAGCCGTGCACCACCTCCTTGACCGCCGCCAGGCGATTGATCTTCTGGCCGCTGGCATCGGTGAAGTCGGTGGTTTCCATGGACTGGGAAATGTCGATGGCCAGCATCAGGTCACGCACCGGTTGCTGGCGCTCGATGGGTTTTTCCACGAACACCGGGCGTGCGGCCGCCACCAGGATCAGGGTCCAGACCAGCAGATTCAACAGCAACTGCCAGGCATTGCCATGGGTGCCGGCCTGACTGGGTGCCTGACCGACCGCGCGGCTCATGGCCCCGAAAAACGGCACGCGCACGGCGCTGCGGGCTTCGCGGTAGTCGGGCAGGTAGTGGTAGCCCAGCCATGGCAGCGGCAGCAGGAGTAGCAGCCAGGGGTAATCAAACTGCCACATGATGCGACTCCACCCAGAGTTTGCAGGCGGTGAACAGGTATTGGCGTTGCGTTTCGGGCAGTGCGAGCAACGTTGCGTCCGGGGCGTAGCAGTTGCGCGAGTTGCTGGCTGAAATCGGCGGGCAGTGGCTGTGTACTGTGCCGCACCAGAAAAGCCTGCCAATCCGCACCCCCAAGCGCACCGGACCCCCTGTAGGAGCTGGCTTGCCAGCGAAGGCGTCCGGACATTCAACATCGATGTTGGCTGATACACCGCCTTCGCT
>NZ_MULM01000045.1:0-8029 GCF_002029345.1 Pseudomonas sp. VI4.1 | reverse complement strand
CCCGCTCCCACAGTGGTTGTGGGTGGACACATAGGGTTTGAACACCTTCAATCCCTGTGGGAGCGGGCTTGCCCGCGAAGAGGCCCGTCGAAGCACCACACCTATCAAATAGTGCGCTTGCCCAGCCGCAACCCCACCTGCAAGCTCCTGACAGGCAACACCCTCCCAAAGCTGACCCCTCCAATATCGGCTTATATGCCCCACCGACTGGAGCCGGGCAGCCTGCGCCTGTTACCATTCGCCCCCTGTTTTATCTTCGCTTTTCATTCTTTTCGAGACATGCCATGACCACCGTCCGCACTCGCATCGCGCCATCGCCTACCGGGGATCCCCACGTAGGTACCGCTTACATCGCTTTGTTCAACTACTGCTTTGCCAAGCAGCACGGCGGTGAGTTCATCCTGCGGATCGAGGACACCGATCAATTGCGTTCGACCCGCGAGTCCGAACAGCAGATTTTCGACGCCCTGCGCTGGCTGGGCATCGACTGGAGCGAAGGCCCGGACGTCGGCGGCCCGCATGGTCCTTACCGGCAGAGCGAGCGCGGCGACATCTATCAGAAGTACTGCCAGCAGCTGGTCGAGATGGGCCATGCCTTCCCGTGCTTCTGCACCGCCGAAGAGCTGGACCAGATGCGTGCCGAGCAAATGGCCCGTGGCGAAACCCCGCGTTACGACGGCCGTGCGCTGTTGCTGTCCAAGGAAGAAGTGGCTGCCCGCCTGGCCGCTGGCGAACCGCATGTGATCCGCATGAAGGTGCCGAGCGAAGGCGTCTGCGTGGTGCCGGACATGCTGCGCGGCGACGTCGAGATCCCGTGGGATCGCATGGACATGCAAGTGCTGATGAAGACCGACGGCCTGCCGACGTACTTCCTGGCCAACGTGGTCGACGACCATCTGATGGGCATCACCCACGTCCTGCGCGGTGAAGAATGGCTGCCATCGGCGCCGAAGCTGATCCTGCTGTACGAATACTTTGGCTGGGAACAGCCGGAGCTGTGCTACATGCCGCTGCTGCGTAACCCGGACAAGAGCAAGCTGTCCAAACGCAAGAACCCGACCTCGGTCACGTTCTACGAGCGCATGGGTTTCATGCCGGAAGCCATGCTCAACTACCTCGGCCGCATGGGCTGGTCGATGCCGGACGAGCGCGAGAAGTTCTCGCTGCAGGAAATGGTCGACCACTTCGACCTGAAGCGCGTGTCCCTCGGCGGGCCGATTTTCGACATCGAGAAGCTGTCGTGGCTCAACGGCCAGTGGCTGCGTGACCTGCCGGTGGAAGAGTTCGCTGCGCGCCTGCAAACCTGGGCGCTGAACCCTGAATACATGATGAAGATCGCGCCGCACGTGCAAGGCCGGGTCGAAACCTTCAGCCAGGTGGCACCGCTGGCCGGGTTCTTCTTCGCCGGTGGGGTCAATCCGGACGCCAAGCTGTTCGAATCGAAGAAACTCTCGGGTGATCAGGTTCGCCAGTTGATGCAGTTGATCCTGTGGAAGCTCGAAAGCCTGCGCCAGTGGGAGAAGGACAACATCACCGCGACGATCCAGGCGGTGGTCGACTCCCTGGAGCTGAAGTTGCGTGACGCCATGCCACTGATGTTCGCCGCGATCACCGGCCAGGCCAGCTCGGTGTCGGTGCTCGATGCGATGGAGATCCTCGGTCCGGACCTGACCCGTTTCCGTCTGCGCCAGGCCATCGACCTGCTGGGCGGCGTGTCGAAGAAAGAAAACAAGGAGTGGGAAAAACTGCTGGGCGCGATTGCCTGATCCTGCGTACCTGAAATTGTAGGAGCCGCTTGCCGGCGAAAGCGGCCTCGAGCCTTGCGATGCCAGTGAAAACGCTTTCGCCAGCAAGCCGGCTCCTACAGCGATCATTCCTGAACCCCGGTGTTTCCGGGGGGAGGGCGGTAAGTGATTGTTATGTCGGCAAAAAACTTTGAAATATTTCAAAAATAAATTTGACAGGCTTTCGATACGCCCTTAAGATTCGCCCCGTCCTCAGCGATGACATCAACGATGAGGGGCTATAGCTCAGCTGGGAGAGCGCTTGCATGGCATGCAAGAGGTCGACGGTTCGATCCCGTCTAGCTCCACCAATTTACACTTCAAGGCCTGGCCACACCGGCCTTGAAGCGATCAACACTCAGCGTTGATCAGTTGTATAGAAGGGTTTGCGTCCCCTTCGTCTAGTGGCCTAGGACACCGCCCTTTCACGGCGGTAACAGGGGTTCGAGTCCCCTAGGGGACGCCAGTTTTACAGAAGCGATGTTGCAAGATGTCGCTCCGCCGCGAGGCGAAAAATCCGGGGCTTTAGCTCAGCTGGGAGAGCGCCTGCATGGCATGCAGGAGGTCAGCGGTTCGATCCCGCTAAGCTCCACCAATTTTACAGTTCAAGGTCTGGCCACACCGGCCTTGAATCGATCAGCTCTCAGCACTGATCAGTTGTATAGAAGGTTTTGCGTCCCCTTCGTCTAGTGGCCTAGGACACCGCCCTTTCACGGCGGTAACAGGGGTTCGAGTCCCCTAGGGGACGCCACGATTACCCGCTCTGCGGGATTTATAGGGGTCATTCAATCATTGAATGGCCCTTTTGTTTGTCTGGCGTTTGGCCAAATCCCCCTCTTTCTCTCAAACTGTTCTTCAGACCAGCGGTCACATCCACGACTTGCGGAAAATTATTATGAGAATAATATTCTAGTCGTAATATTCGGAGGCAACGATGAACGATAAAAAAGCTCAAACCCGCGAACGCATTCTCAAGGCCGCCAGCGCAGCGCTGATCCAGCGCGGCCCGGCCGAACCGAGCGTGGGCGAAGTGATGGGCGCCGCCGGCCTGACCGTCGGCGGTTTCTACGCTCACTTCGACAGCAAGGACGCGATGATGCTGGAAGCGTTCAAGCAATTGCTCAGTCATCGCCGTGGCCTGATTGCCGACATGGATGCCGAGTTGACCGGCGAAGAGCGTCGCGCCCTGGTCGCTGCGTTCTACCTGTCACGCAAGCACCGTGATTCCTCTGAGTCCGCGTGCCCGATCCCGGCGTCTGTCGGCGAGCTGGGCCGGCTGCCGGACGAATTTCGCGTGGCCTTGAATGAGCATGTGGAAATGATGGTCGCGCAGTTGGCGGCCAGCCCCGAAGAGACCGACAAAGCCTTGGCCGACATGGCCTTGATGGTCGGTGGCCTGGCCCTGGCACGCGCGCTGGGGCCGGGAGAGTTGTCCGATCGACTGCTGCGCGCCGCCAAGTCGGCGGTGCTGTGACCTGAAGGCGTTAGCCTGGGGAGTGAGAGCGATGAGCACGTTGAAGTGGGTTCGTGGCGTTAATGGCACTTTGGGCTGGTTCGCACCGAAACTGGTGGCGAGCAAAATGCGACTGGCGTTCATGACGCCGCGGGACCTGCCGCCGCGTGACTGGGAATTGCCGCTGTTGGCCAAATCCGAACGGATCACCTTGCGCTTCGGCCTCTCGGCCTTGCGTTGGGGGCAGGGCCCGGCGGTGTTGCTGATGCACGGTTGGGAAGGGCGGCCGACGCAGTTCGCCAGCCTGATCACCGCGCTGGTCGATGCCGGTTATACCGTGGTGGCCCTGGACGGTCCCGCCCACGGTCGCTCCCCAGGCAACGAAGCGAATCTGGTGCTGTTCGCCCGGGCCATGCTCGAGGCGGCTGCCGAGTTGCCGCCCCTGCAGGCGGTGATCGGGCATTCCATGGGCGGCGCCAGTGCCATGCTCGCCGTGCAGTTGGGCCTGCGTACCGAAACTTTGGTGACCATTGCCGCCCCGGCACGCATCCTCGGGGTGCTGCGCGGTTTCGCGCGGTATGTGCGGCTGCCGCCCAAAGCCCGTTCGGCCTTCATTCGTCAGGTCGAGAGAGACGTCGGCATGCGCGCCGCGACGCTGGATGTCGCGCACTATCAGCTCGACATGCCTGGCCTGATCGTGCATGCCGAAGACGACAATTTTGTCTCGGTCAAGGAATCCCAGCTGATCCACGAAGCCTGGTTCGACAGCCGCCTGTTGCGCCTGGAAGAGGGCGGTCATCAACGGGTGCTGGCCGATCCCCGGGTGATCGATGGCGTGCTGGCACTGCTGTCCGGTCGGAGCCTGCAATCGCGCCAATCGGCCTGAGCATCCGTTACACTCCCGGTCGACATCATCTGACCGGGAGTGGAGCATGGGCTGGGATCGGGCAACGCCGTTTATCATTGATCTGCAAGTGGGCGCCGAGGACATCGACGGGCTGGGTCACGCCAATAACGCGGTGTATGTGACCTGGCTCGAACGCTGCGCCTGGCGTCACTCCCAGCGGCTCGGCCTGGACCTGGTCGAGTACCGGCGGCTGGACCGCGCGATGGCGGTGGTGCGGCACGAGATCGATTACCTGGCGGCCGCCTATGAAGACGACGAGCTGCAATTGGCGACCTGGATCGTCGATTGGGACCAGCGCCTGAAAATGACCCGGCACTTCCAGTTGAAACGCCCCAGCGACAACACCACGTTGCTGCGAGCGCAGACCACCTTTGTCTGTATCGAGTTGTCGACCGGCAAGCCCAAGCGCATGCCGGTGGAGTTTATCGAGGGTTATGGTCCGGCGTTGCAGATGTTGGATACAACCAACATCTGATCATTGTAGGAGCGAGCTTGCTCGCGAAAAACCTGAGAGCGTTGCGGGGAGTCAGGCTGGTCGCGTTATCGTTGACGTCCATCGCGAGCAAGCTCGCTCCTACAGGGGATCTGCGATGTTCTGCAGATTTCCCGCGTAATCCAGTAAACTGCCGCACGTTTTTCGTCGAGTGTGTTTTTCATGCAAATTGCTTTGGCGCCCATGGAGGGGTTGGTCGACAACATCCTGCGGGACGTGCTGACCCGTGTGGGCGGTATCGACTGGTGCGTGACCGAGTTCATCCGGATCAACGACCAGCTGCTCACCCCTGCCTATTACCACAAGTTCGGTCCGGAACTGCTGACCGGCGCCCGGACGGCCTCCGGCGTGCCGTTGCGGGTGCAGTTGCTCGGGTCCGACCCGGTGTGCCTGGCGGAAAACGCCGCGCTGGCCTGCGAGCTCGGTTCCGAGGTCATCGACCTCAACTTCGGCTGCCCGGCCAAGACCGTCAACAAGTCCCGTGGCGGTGCGGTATTGCTCAAGGAACCGGAACTGCTCAACGAGATCGTCGAACACGTGCGTCGCGCGGTGCCGGCGCACATCCCGGTGACCGCCAAGATGCGCCTCGGTTTCGACAGCCCGGACGGTGCCCTGGTCTGCGCCACGGCCCTGGCCGAAGGCGGCGCGGCGCACATTGTGGTGCATGCGCGGACCAAGACCGATGGCTACAAGCCGCCGGCCCATTGGGAGTGGATCCCGCGGGTGCAGGACGTGGTCAAGGTGCCGGTGTTTGCCAATGGCGATATCTGGAGCGTCGAGGACTGGCGCCGGTGCCGCGAAATCAGCGGAGTGGAAGACATCATGCTCGGTCGCGGCCTGGTCTCGCGCCCCGACCTGGCCCGGCAAATCGCTGCCGCGCGCGCCGGTGAGGAAGTGGTCGAGATGACCTGGGCCGAACTGCTGCCGCTGATCCAGGACTTCTGGCTGCAGGCCAAGGCGCAGATGACCGCGCGGCAATCGCCGGGTCGCTTGAAGCAGTGGCTGGCGATGCTGACCCGCAATTATCCCGAAGCGGTAGAGCTGTTCACTGTCCTGCGCCGTGAAACCGAACTGGATCAGGTCTCGCGTTTACTGGGCCTGCAGGTGGCCGAAGCGGCCTGAAAAAAAATCTGAAAAAACCCTCTTGAAAACCAGTCAGCGGTCCCTATTTTGGAATTACGCGATGCCGAATTCGGGTCGCGGAGACAAAAAAACTTGCTGATCTGTTTTCAGGAGATTTGAATCATGAGCACTGCATTTTCCATGGCCCCGCTGTTCCGTTCCTCGGTGGGCTTCGACCGTTTCAACGACCTGTTCGAAACCGCCCTGCGCAACGAACCAGGCAGCACCTATCCACCCTACAACGTGGAAAAACACGGCGACGACCAATACCGCATCGTCGTGGCAGCCGCCGGCTTCCAGGAAGAAGACCTGGAGCTGCAAGTGGAAAAAGGTGTGCTGACCATCAGTGGCGGCGGTAAACGTGACGTGAACGAAGGCGTCACTTACCTGTACCAGGGCATCGCCCAGCGAGCCTTCAAACTGTCCTTCCGCCTGGCGGACCACATCCAGATCCAGGCCGCCGACCTGAGCAACGGTCTGTTGAGCATCGACCTGTTGCGGGTGATTCCGGAAGAGGCGAAAGCCAAACGCATCCCGATCAATAACGGGACGCAAAAGCCGGCTCTGCAGCATTGAGCCGGACCCCGGGCAGGGTCGTCCGAGTACGACGCGCCCGGCTGAAGCAAAAAGACCCCGACTTGTCGGGGTCTTTTTTTTTGCGGGGCTGAAGTGGATGAATCAGGTCCACCCATACCGGACCAGGTGAAAGAAGATCGGCGCCGCAAAGCACACTGAATCCAGGCGGTCGAGCATGCCGCCGTGACCTTCGATCATGTGCCCCCAATCCTTCACGCCACGGTCGCGCTTGATCGCCGACATCACAATGCCGCCGGCGAACCCCAGCAGGTTGATCAGCAGTGCGATGAGCAGTGACTGCCAGGGATTGAACGGCGTGATCCACCACAAGGCACAACCGATCAACGACGCCAGGAGGATGCCGCCGACAAAGCCTTCCACCGTCTTGGACGGCGACAGGTTGGGGGCGATCTTGCGTTTGCCGAACAGTTTTCCGCAGACGTACTGCAGGACATCCGACATCTGCACCACGATCACCAGGTAGGCGATCAACAGCAGGTTTCGCCCTTCATAGCCGGCGATATCCAGGGTCAGCAGGGCGGGTACGTGGGACACACAGAACACCGCGATCATCAGGCCCCATTGGACTTTCGAGGCGCGTTCGAGAAAGTGCGTGCTGTCGCCGCCCAGGGACGCGAGGATCGGCAGGAGCAGGAACACGTACACCGGAATGAAGATCGAAAACAGCCCGTACCAGTCGTAGTAGATGAGCAGGTACTGCAGCGGCAGTGCCAGGTAGAACGCGGCCACCAGTGCCGGGTAGTCGCTGCGGCGGGTCGGCGTGAGGGTCATGAATTCGCGCAGGGCATAGAAAGACACGGTGTAGAACAACAGGATCACCGCCGTGGTGCCGAGCCAGAAGGCGATTCCGATCACCAGCACCATGACCCACCAGGCATTGATCCGGGCGTTGAGGTTGTCGATCACCGGATTCGCCGTGCCGCCCGCGCGCCGCTTGAGAATGAAACCGATCACCGAGGCCAGCAGCAGAAACGCGCCAATCCCGCCAAACAACATCAGGGTTTGTCTGTCCATGTCAGGCTTGCTCCTCGGCCAGGCTCAACAGCGCGTCGCGGCTGCGTTCGAGAAATTGCGCCTTGGTTTCTTCTTCGCCAAGGGCCAGGGCGGCGCCAAAGCTGATGGTGCATAACAGCGGCAGCGGCAGGACGCGGCCTTTGGGCATGACGCGGTTGAGGTTGGCGATCCACACCGGAATCAATTGCGCCTGGGGATACGCTTTTGCCAGGTGATACAGCCCGCTTTTGAACGGCAGCAGGCCCTCCTCGGGGTTGCGTGTGCCTTCGGGGAAAATAATCAGCGAATCGCCGTTTTCCAGGGCATCGAGCATCGGTTGCAAGGGGTTGTAGTCGGTCTCCTTGCGTTCACGGTCGACCATTACGCCATTGAACACCCGGTTGATGATGTAGCGGCGCAGGGGGCTTTTGAGCCAGTAATCCGCGCCGGCCACCGGCCGGGTGATACTGCGCAAGGCGGGCGGCAAGGACGCCCACAACAACACGAAGTCGCCATGGCTGCTGTGGTTGGCGAAATAGATGCGCTGCACCGCCTGCGGCGCACAGCCGAGCCACAGGCTGCGGGCGCCGGTGAGCAGGCGGCGCCCGAGATGATGAGGGTGGCACCGCGGTTGCGAGCATGAAAACTCCTTATCCAGCAAAGGTCAGCCAGGGGCCGGC
>NZ_MULM01000046.1:0-8164 GCF_002029345.1 Pseudomonas sp. VI4.1 | reverse complement strand
TACGCCGCAGAATCAGAGACACTCGTTTCTTGGAACTGCTGTGGAAAACAATCAAAGCTGGCCATATCGATGTCGGACTCTTCCGGGCCGCCAGTGAAGGAGTACCGCAGGGTGGTGTTATTACGCCATTGTTGTCGAACATCATGCTCAATGAGTTCGATCAGTACCTGCATGAACACTACCTGAATCCGAAGGCTCGAAAAGATCGATGGTACTGGAACCACAGCATCCAGCTTGGTCGAAGCACGGCGATCAGAGAGAACTGGCAATGGAAGCCAGCCGTTGCTTACTGCCGATATGCCGATGATTTTGTGATCATCGTCAAAGGCACTAAAGCACAAGCGCAAGCCATCAGAGAAGAGTGCCGGAGTGTGCTCGAAGATAGCCTGAAACTCAGGCTGAACATGGAAAAGACCAAGATCACCCATGTGAATGATGGATTTGTTTTTCTGGGCCATCGGATCATTCGCAAGCGTAGCCGATACGGCGATATGCGTGTGGTCACGACGATCCCACGAGACAAAGCCAGAAGCTTCGCAGCCTCACTGACGGCACTGCTATCAGGTAACCACAGTGAAAGTAAGATCGACATGGTTGAATCAATCAACCGAAAGCTGAAAGGCTGGGCGGCGTTTTATCAATTCGTTGATTTCAAAGCCAAAGTATTCAGCTGTATCGATCGTGTCGTGTTTTGGAAACTGGCCCATTGGCTGGCTCACAAATACCGCTCCCGTATCAAACCCCTGATGCGCCAATGGTGCAAAGCACCTAAGCCCAGCCAAAGTAAGACTTGGGTTTTATTTGGCAAGACCAATAACGGCAAACTCAGCGGTGAAACACTGTATCGGTTAGTTGGGCAAGGCAAGAAGCAGTTCAGGTGGCGTCTGCCCGAAGGTAATCCTTACCTGAGGTCGGAGCCCAGGAATACATGGACCTCACGCTTCACTGAAGTGGCTATGGCGTTCGCCAGCGTTTAAACGGAGAGCCGGATGCATTGAAAGGTGCACGTCCGGTTCGGTGAGGAGAGATAGGGAGATAGCCCGACTACGCCCTGTCTCTTACTCAACTGCCGAGCAACATCAAAGGCCGCTTCTTCTACTGGTACATGGTCAAGGATATCTACAGCCGCAAACTGGTCATGAACGACGTCCATGAAACCGAGAGCGCTGATCACGCTGGCGTGTTGATGGAGCGCGCCTGTCTGCGTGAAAAGATCCTCCCGGACAAATTGATACTGCATTCGGATAACGGCAGCTCTATGAAAGGCGCAACAATGCTCGCTGCGCTGCACGACCTTGGGGTGTTGCCCTCATTTAGTCGCCCACGAGTCAGCAACGACAATGCTTATGCTGAAGCGCTGTTTCGTACAGCCAAGTATTGCTCTCGCTGGCCACAGCGACCGTTTGAATCACTGGATGAGGCGCGTCAGTGGGTGATGGAGTTTGTTGCCTGGTACAACGATGAGCACCTTCACAGCGCTCTAAAATACGTCACACCTTCGCAACGTCATAAAGGGCACGACCGCTTATCACTGGAGAACCGAGCGCACCTGTACCTTGAAGCTCGTCGTCGTAAACCAGAGCGGTGGGCCGGGAGTGTTCGTAACTGGAAGCTACCTGACCATGTCTACTTGAATCGGGAACGTGAGCCTATGAACAGACAAACTGCTTGAGACTGACGCGACAACTACATTGACACACACCGACACCGCCCAAAGTAGCCGGTCGCAACAGGCTAAAAACGGCCAGGAGCGGACTATTGAACGGCTTTCCCCACAGCAGACATTAAGCGTCAAACCAGCTCCCAGTGCGGCTACGCCAGATCTGAGGATTATGTGCCCCACGCCAGATTGCGCCCAGCAGCGAGCTGTGGCAGGGCATTGAACATAGCACCGTTATTAGCATGGGGCCTGACCATTCAGGCTTTTCGCCACAGCTTCACTTCTCTGCCTTAAAGAACGAAAGAACAATAGTAAATCTTTCCCCAGAATTAATAGTAGATACAGCATGGAACGATCTGGGTGATATCTCAAACGCAAAAGCAGTATTGTGTAACGGCATGAAGGAACTCGATACATTCCCAGGTGTGCTGTCAAAAAAAATCATTAAAACACCCCCGTTCGCGTCTACCCAACCCCTGTTTAGCTGAATTAAAACTCTATGGGTCTCTTGCCTCGGGACAAAGTCGTTATGCATTTCAATTGATTGATTTTTTATTAACTTGTGCGCAGATATATCAACCTTGTCAGACAATTCAACTAAAAATAACTGCTCAATATCTTCCTTTATACCACTGATTGATTCCTTTGAAAAAATCCTAGCAATACTATCCGGCAACTCAAGACCTTTAAAATTGAATTCGTATTGCTGGTAGAATTCAGCTATTTTTAAATTCCACGGAGCATCACTTTCAAGCCAAGAAAGAAGAATTTCACTATCCACATCTGAAAGTGCGTTTTCTTGTAGCGCGTGATGAAATGGGTCTTTTATTTTAGCGCCCAAAAAACTTAGAAGTGTCAAAATAAAATTCCTCTTGGTTAAAAATTGAGGCACCTATAATTTTTGGTGAATTTTATCAAAATGATAATATTATTGGCGCCACATGCATCTTGACCACTTCAGTAATGAAGTTTAATTATATAACAATACGCGCTGCCGGATGGTCAATTGCGTGAGAACTTCCTGTAGGTTTGAATACTGAATCATAGCGCCCTCTATACCAAACCATTACAAGCTGTGAATCATTCTGTGTTGTTACCTCGGTAAAGCCCGCATATTCAGCAGCCTTGCGCGACGCTGTATTGGATTTACGCATGTGGGCATAGACGACGTCGTACTGGCTGAGTGCACAGCCGCGTTCATACGCAATACGTCCTATCTGTCGCCCTTGGCTTGGTCGATTCAAAAAAATGTGAAACGATGGATGCAGGCCCCGGACAGTATCATCAACCATATTGATGTAGGCAGTCCCTGCCCTCTTGCCGTCGGCAATGATTATCCATGCCTCGCCACCAGCCCCCCCACCTTTATCTAGCGTACCCGACGTTCTAATCAATACGATCGCATCACTAGATACCGGACCCAGCTTTGATTTGGCCGTCACGGTAGGTGGCTTCGGCGTGGAGCGTCGAACTGGCCTTGCATTCGATTCACTTACCGGTCGAGCCATGGAGACTCTCCCAAGCCAGCTAAAAGCCGCTCACAACTATGCGCCCAAAACTCCGCAGGGAAGAATCCGGGGGAAAACGCAATGACGATATCGTCCAGGCGTTCTAACAAGCCTCGGCATCGCAAGGCATGAGTGAAGGTATCTATCTGATCCAGAATTTCCGCCAGCGACGGATTCAGCGGCCCAGGGTACTCAATCGCATCACTGTCTCCGTCATAGCGATTGCAGAAGTAATCCATGTCAATGTGCAGCAAAATGCCGATTGTACTGTCAGATGAACCATCAATGCCTTCCAGCCAGTCATTCAGGTTAGAGGTAAATCGGTAACGCCCGCGCCCTACTCCAAGCCCATCAGGAACAAGCGTGATAGAAGGCCTCAATGCATCGGGGTCCAGCAATGAATCCGGAATTAACTCTCGCTGGACGGTGGCGTCGACCGTCTCGCTGCACTTTGGGCCCTGGCAAAGATGGCGGACATCCGCTGTGGGTACATAGTGAAGGAAGGGCGTTAGGAAGCTGCCCATACCCAGTGCACCACTCAGGATCGCAGCGGTCACCGTCTGGGGGTCGCAAAGTTCCACTACCCGCCCCTCAATGGGATCGATCCAGTTTTCGAGGCGTTGAAAGATACGGGGAGCGCCAAGGTCTTTGTGATCATCCACGTGGAGCACAACGATATCGACATCATCGGAACGGCCTGTGAGCCACTGGCTCCAGCTTTCCAGCGTCCAGGTGTCATTCAATGAAAGGAGCACGCGCCCTCTGCGTTTACGTGCACCCGCCATATCCTGATATCGCAGATCGCGTCCCCACCAAGCCAGGCCCTCGTCCAGTCGAGGGTCAACGTATCGGAAAGCGTCATTCGACCATTCCAGCACAAGCTCCCATTCGCCCGCTACCTGAATGGCAACAGCATCCTTATCGCAGAAATAATCTCTCAGTTGCTCATGCCTGCGCTGGGCGTCAAGCGATAGCCGGGACAGCGGAACATTTATCGTCGAGGTCATTGGACTTTGTCCCCTCCATGGAAACACGCTTTAATACGTCAACAAGGCTCAAGCCAACATTTGTCAATGGACATGTCTCAAGTGTCGCGAAGGCCTGCTGGAGATGATAGTCAGTGTCTGCAAGCTGCTTGATTGCTCGCAACTGAAGGTCGGCCGGCCCGTGGTCGCGCACGTGAAGCCAGAAGCGTCTGAGCTCTACAAAAACAAAAACCGCATGTAGCAAGCCCGATGGCGGCCGCAGATCTTCACGCCATGGCGAAACAACCTGTGCGGAAGTTCGTTCTACGGTAGGTGTACAACGCTCAAGCAGGTAAAGCTTCTGATGGCGGTGCTCATGGATCAGTGAGTCCGCGAGATCGTAGGGGTTAATCAGCCCATCACCTTGGGAAATCGAGACGTACAGCACCCCTGGCACTGAGTTGTCGCTGAACGACACGATCTTCCGAGGATCAGCGGTGGGGTCGCGAACGAACTGAACGGCACGGTACGCAGCCATCATCTCTACCGCCAGAGCAGGACGCCAGGCCTTGACGATACTCATTGCCTGCTCGACCAGTATTTGGCCTGGGCCGATGAGGTCATCACCTTCAAACACAATGGCATCGCCAAACGGTGCGCGGAGCCAAAAGTCATTTCGACCAACATCGAGGGAGATCGCCCCATCGTCTCGTGCAGCGATCGAGATGAGAAATTCAAGATAATCTGAAGTGGCTGTTATTACCTGCCCATCAACGGAAAGCAATGCTCGCCCATGCTGTTGAGCCAAAACAGCGCCCCCCCAGAAAATAGCTCCGGGGTGCTGAGCCACTCGCTCGAAAGCACCGATACCTACCTCAGTGAGCTGTTGAGTCCGCGGGTCTTCAGAGAAGACGAGCAGCGCGTTCTTCAGCCTCTCGACCGCCTCGTCCTTTGCCCGAGCACACAGCCACTCCATGTCGGAGTGGGAGGTCTCCGCCAGCTCGAAACTGTCCAATGCGAAAGTCTCAGGAATAGGTAGGCGCACCTCTTCCACAAGCCCAGTAGAAAGATGCTCATCAAGGCGATTGCGGATGTGGGCAACCAGGCGCTTCATCTCGTTGCAGTACACCGTAGGGTTAACAAATCCGTTCTCACCGAACCGGTGAGGCAGTGCTCCACCCCCACAGATTTCAACAATGTGACAGGACTGGCAAGCCTCCGCCAACCCTTGCTTACGCAAGAACTTGCGGTGCTTCTCGATTGCTGGAGAACGAGCCACTTCATCTATCGATGTATCACACACATTGCCATTGAGCTTCGTCACGCCGTCCTGAGTGACCTTCAACACGTCCAGGTCGTGATAACTACCGTCCGTCTCGATTGAAAGCAGGCTCACGTCACCGAAGCCAAATGCGTCGGTGCTCGATGGCAGCCCGGCACAAACGTCGAGTAGAGCCTCGAACGTTCTCAAGGAAATGTGAGGATATCGGTCGAACCAAACATCGAATGCATTGACCAACCACTGCTCATATAACCCTGGATCTTGGTTTCGGCCTGGAGGGGGACGAAGCCAGTGGGCATCAGGAAGC
Organism: Pseudomonas sp. VI4.1; assembly: GCF_002029345.1. NCBI lineage: Bacteria > Pseudomonadati > Pseudomonadota > Gammaproteobacteria > Pseudomonadales > Pseudomonadaceae > Pseudomonas > Pseudomonas sp. VI4.1. The sequence continues at coordinate 2,442 of NZ_MULM01000046.1, read as the reverse complement.
AGGAAGTCCAATCGAGGAATGGTGAACTGATCAAAATACTCGAAAAGCTCATCCGCACAAACGGACGCGTCCACCACTGCGATGACGCCGGCAAAGATCTCTGGATAGCGCTGAAGGCGTTGCAGGGCCTGCTCTGTCTGCTCGAAGCTGGAGCGCCCTTTACGAGTCAGTCGATGTTTGTCATTGACCGCCTTAGGCCCGTCCAGACTCAACGAAACGCCGATATCAGCGTTAGATAGAATCCCCAAAGCTTCGTCAGTCAGCAAGAGCCCATTGGTTTGAAGGCTCACATCGACAGGGATGCTGCAGGTCTGGCGAACCAGTTCTGCAAACGCAGCCAGCGCCGAAGCGCCTAGTAGCAAAGGTTCTCCGCCATGCAGGATCACCGAACAGTGGGTCAGCCCACTTTGGATGGCATAGTTCGCAAGCTGACGAGCGAAGGCTTCGCGGTGGGTGACGGACAGAAACTTGGGCATGGAGCGCCAACTCTGATCCGCGTGGTGGTAGACATAGCAATAATCGCAGTCAAGGTTGCACCGCGACGCTACTTTTACCAAAAACGACGAAAACTTAGCGGCGCCCATGCAAGTGAATCACGAGCGATTATGGCGATGGTGCATGCGGTCATAGCTTGTGATGACCTGGCTAGCATCCGATTCAGTCAATACGCGCATGCGCAGGCGCTGGATTGCTGGGTTAGTGCTTTGCCCTTTAACCAAGCATTGGCGGATAGTCGTCGGGGTCGATTTTTCAATCTTGAATGCAGCAGAAGACATCACTTACCTCCTTGATACGCTGAAATGCCATCATTATGCCGCATTTGTATTAAGTGTGTGAAGCTGATCGAGTCTCTGCTGCTGAAAAGCGACCATTCGATTCAAAAAAATCTCAGCCACACATAACCGCCTTGACTACACCCCCAAGGAGGTTAGCCCCATGTCATTACAGTGTCCTCGCTGTCATTCCCCCAAAATCGCTTCTTTCCATCACGCCATGAAAGTCGGCGCGGCCATCGGCACCGTGGGTGGTGCTGCGCGCGGCGTCAGTGCTGCGCTGGCTGGGGGCCAAGCGGGCGCGCTTATTGGCGCTATCGCCGGCCCTGTCGGTATCACTCTCGGTTCGGTATCGGGTGCCATCCTCGGTGGGCTGGCCGGCGGTGTCGGTGGCTGTGCTCTCGGCGCCCAGTTGGGTGAGTCGCTCGATCGCCACGTCCTGGCCCACAACCTCTGCTTGCTATGTGGGCACCGCTTCAACCTCCCGACCTAATCGAGTCAACTTACCTCTATCTATTACATCCGGACGGTGCTGCGCTTTGCGTGGCGCTTTATGCCGGCTTGCACCTAAAGGAATTACAACCATGGCTCATCTCGTCGAAACTATGGCCTATGCTGGCGCAACTCCCTGGCATGGCCTGGGCAATCAGCTCACTCAGAAGCAACCCATCGAAGTTTGGCAACGCGAAGCCGGCATGGACTGGGAGATACAGGAAAGCCCGGTTCACTTCAAATCAGAAACCGTCGGTCACCTGGGCGCGATCCATTCCTTCCCCGAGCAGAAGGTGCTCTTCCGCTCGGACACCAAAGCACCGCTGTCGGTGGTCTCTCAGCGCTACCACACCGTGCAACCGCGCGAGGTGCTGGAGTTCTACCGGGATCTAACCGAGGTCTCCGGCTACGAGCTGGAAACGGCCGGCGTACTGAAGGGTGGCCGCAAGTTCTGGGCGTTGGCGCGTACCGGGCAAGGTGCTGCGCTCAAGGGTAACGATCAGGTCAACGGCTACCTGCTGCTGGCCACATCCTGCGACGGCACCCTGGCCACCACGGCAACACCCACTACCGTGCGCGTGGTCTGCAACAACACCTTGACCATCGCCTTGGACGGCGCCAGCCGCGCGATCAAAGTGCCGCACAACACTCGCTTCGACCCGAAGACAGTAAAGAAGCAGCTCGGCATCGCCGTCTCGCAATGGGACGACTTTATGTACCGCATGCGTGCGCTGGCCGAACGCAAAGTCCAGTGGCATGAGGCGCTGGGCTTCTTTATGAACGTGCTGTGCGAGACCAATCCGACGGGCGCACTGCCGGAGGTACTGCCCAACGAACGCGCCCTGCGAAAGGTTCAGGAGCTGTACGAAGGTCGCGGCCGAGGCAGTCAGCTGGACTCGGCTCGCGGTACCGCCTGGGGCCTGCTCAACGCCGTAACCGAGTACGTCGACCACGAACGTCGCGCCCGTAGCAACGAGTACCGCATGGACTCAGCCTGGTTCGGCCAAGGGGCGCAGATCAAGCAACGCGCTCTGGACACCGCCCTGCAACTGGTCGCCTAACCGGTTACTTCCCCCCCAAAAAACGCCCGATCAGCCTCGTTGCTGATCGGGCGTTTCTATTTCTGCAAGGTGAACGCTATGAACGTTACTCCGTTGCGCAGCACTAGCAAGGCTCG